>NZ_JBEXRR010000005.1:0-208582 GCF_040613175.1 Nocardioides sp. NPDC006303 | reverse complement strand
TGGTGCTCCTTTGGATCGGTTGGTGGCTCCTGTTTGGGGCCGTGAAAGAAGCGTGCAGCCCTGACGTAGCGTCAAGGTCAAGCACCGATCCGAAGAAAGTTCCCGGGACCCTGGGACCTCAGGCCGCGAGGGTGTGTTCGAGGAGTACGTCGCGCAGCCCGAACTCAGCCCGAGACAGCGGCGGCGGATCCGGTGACCAGGTGTCGGGTGGCGGGCTGACATACGTATGGCCCGTGGGTGTGATGGTGATGATGCTGCCGTCGGGTCCGGGTCTGGCCTGCCAGCCGAGCGCCTCTTTGGCTTGATTGCACCTCTCACACAAACCTTGCAGGTTCTCGGATCTCGTCGCGCCTCCATCAGCGTGGCGTTCGACGTGGTCGATGTTGCGGATCGGTGCGTCACAGCCGACGGTGCGGCAGATCCCGCCGTCCCGGGTGGTGATGAACTCGGCCAGCCCGTCGGGTGCTTTCCTGGAGCGGGACTCCATGGCCACCAGTTGCCCGGCGGGGTCGGTGAACAGGCGCCGGACGAACACCTCCGCGTCGGCGAGCGCCTCGCGGGCCCACCCAGCAGGAACGGGTCCGTAGCCCTCGACCATGGCGGGCTGATCGGCGTCGCCGGTGAGGGAGTCGGCGGTCATCACGACCTTGACTTCGATCCGGGGCTTGCCGCCGGTCTCGCGGCCGGTGATCCGGTCGACGAGGGTGTCGGCCATGACCTGGGTCCGGGTCCGCTCGTCGCCGGCTGCGTGGGCGGCCCTCGCCGCCTGATCCAGCGCCGCGAAGACCGCGACGCCATCCTTGACCGGGAGCAGGGCACCGAGCCAGGTCATCGTGTCGGGTGCGGGGCGGAGGCTGACCCGACGGTCTTGCGTCGCGTTCGCAGCCCGTGAGACGACGGATGCCTGATCCAGGGTGATGGCGAGTTTCTTGGCGGCGTTCTCGAGCTGTCGCAGCCCCATCGAGACCGCCTTTGCAGGCTGCGCGTCTGGGCCGGTGGCGCAAAGTTCGTAGTCGATGACGCGACGGTCGTCGAGGGAGAGACACGCGGTCTCGCGGGCGAGGATGGTGGCCTGCCACTGGGAGAACAGCCCCGCCTTCATCAGCGCGAAGGTGTGCGGCATCTCCGCGGTCAGGATCTTTGCCAGCCCGAGCAGTTTGGCGCCCTTCTCGGGCGAGACCCGCCGAGCCAGCGCGATCTGGGAGGCGACCCCTTCGCCGAGCCTGCGGGCAGGTATCCCGGCCTCGGATTGGCGCGCGCGAACGGATTCGTCGAGACGTACCGCCGCTTCTGCCTGGACCGCCTCGGCGGTGCATTTGATCTCTTCGAGACGCGAGATCCAGTCGACCAGCTCACTCTCGGACGCACCCGGAGGCGGCCCTGTGAGGAGGCGGTCGATGGTCTCGTACATGCGCCTTATTATATGCGCAAGAGCACTGCAGTGCGACCCATTTAAGCCGGTCAGAGCCAATTTATGCAGTCAGCGAACAAGACACGTGAACTCCGCGCCACTCTCTCGCCGCCGCCCCGATACAGGCGAAATCTTTCTCGATCGGGTGCCGGGTCAAGGATGGCCGTAGGCCACCGCGAAGCGGCGGGCGAAGCCCGTCCTTGACGCGGCGCACGATCGAGAAACACTCAAAGACCGGGTCGGCGGCGAACCCTGAACCGAAGCACAGCCGCTAAGCGAGGTTTCCCGAAGAAGCGACTGTGTTGGTCTCGACACGCCTCCGCCTAGCGGCTCCGGCGGCTCGACCAGCGGGACAAGGCGGCTCGACCTGCGGGAAGCGTCAGCGCCCGACGGCGTACCCCTGCGCACCCCGAGCATTAGCAGCAGCAGAAAGCGTCCCAGTCTCAGGATCACGAGTAACCGCAGAAAGCCGCCCAAGAGACCAGTCCCCACTCAACTCGACAGCATGCCCCCGCCGCCGCAGCCCCTCGACGACAGAGTCCCCGAGCCGATCCTCGAGCACGGCACCCGCAGGAGTCCACGTACGCGGCCAGAAGGACCCAGGGAACGATGTCGAGTGGAGCGCAGGAGCGTCGATGGCCTCCTGAGGCGAATAGCCGCCGACGAGAGTACGCAACAGGTAGAGCAGCTGCCACTGATCCTGCTGGTCGCCGCCAGGTGAGCCGACGGCGGTGACGGCCCGGCCGTCACGCAACACGAGTGTCGGAGTGAGAGTCGTGCGCGGCCGCCGGCCCGGGGTGAGTGTGGAGGGCAGGCCCGGCTCGAGCCAGGTCATCTGCAGTCGGGTGCCGAGGCAGAAGCCGAGCTCGGGGATGGTCGGCGACGACTGTAGCCACCCGCCCGAGGGGGTGACCGCGATCATGTTGCCCCAGCGGTCGGCGACGTCGATGTGGCAGGTGTCGCCTCGGGTCTCGCCGTCAGGCGAGACGGTCGGCTCCCCCACCCCGGACGCGGCAAGAGCCGGGTCGTAGGTCTCGCGCAGCGGCGGGAAGGCCATCGCGCCCAGCCCGGGCCTCACCTCGGCCGAGGCAACATCGGTGATGAGGGGGCGGCGGGTGGCTGCGTACTCCTGGGAGAGGAGGGTCTTGATCACGGCCGGATCGGCGCCGTCGCCGTAGTGGGCGTCGCGGTCGGCGAAGGCGAGCTTGGTCGCCTCCAGGATCGTGTGGGCGCCGTCGGGGTTGCTCGGGTCGAGCAGCGCGTCGTCGAGCGGCTCGAGCAGGTTGAGGGTCTGCAGCAGCACCGGCCCCTGCGTCCACGGCCCGGCCTTCGCGATCGTGTGGCCCCGGAACTCCGTCGTCACCGGCGTCTCGTACGCAGCCGAGAACCCGGCCATGTCGGCCGCCGTGATCACACCGGAATGATCGGTTCCGGAGGAGTGACGGTGCGGGGTGCGTACGAACCGTTCGATCGCCTCGGCGACGAACCCGCTCCCCCAGGCGGCACGCGCGGCGTCGATCCGCTCCTCACGGGTCGCGGCGCCGTCGCCGGCTGCCACGAGGCGGTCGAGCACGGCGGCGTAGGCCTCGTTGCGGACCATCGTGTCCGGCTCCGGCAACTCGCCGTCGATGAGCCAGTGGGCGGCCGAGGTGGGCCAGTGATTGCGGAACAGGTCGGCGACGGCGGCGATCGTGGAGACAGCCCGGCCCAGGATCGGATGGCCATTGCGGGCGTAGTCGATGGCGTAGGCGAGCACCTCGCCCAGCTCCCAGGTGCCGTGGTCGCGCAGCAGCATCAGCCAGGCCTCCACGGCGCCCGGCACGGCAGCGGCCAACGCGCCCGAGCCGGGGACCAGCTCGAGCCCCTCGGCCCGCATGTGCTCCACCGAAGCCCCCGCCGGCGCCGGCCCCTGGCCCATCAGGACCGTCGGCGCACCGTCGGCAGCGGCGAAGATCCCGACCAGGTCGCCGCCCGGCCCATTGAGGTGGGGCTCGACCACGTGCAGCACGAACCCACCAGCGACCACCGCGTCGAAGGCGTTGCCGCCGCGCTCGAGCACCGCCTGTGCGGCACCGCTGGCCAGCCAGTGGGTCGAGCCGACCATGCCGAACCTCCCCAGCAGGTCGGGACGGGTCTTGAACGCGGCCGGTGGGGTGTAGGAAGGCACGCCATCAGGCTACGAGCGCGCGTCGAGCATCCCGTCGGCGGCCCCGCGCCGGGATAGGGTCGCCCCATGAGTGCGCCAGCGGTCCGGGGCCGCCTGCAATGGTCATTGGTCGTGCCGATCCTCGCCCTGGTGGTGCTGGTCTTCGCGTGGCTCCGCCACGACCACTGGACCATCCTGGCTGTGGTGGCGGCGGTACTGATCGGTGCGGTGCTGGGCGCGGTCCACCACGCCGAGGTCGTCGCCCACAAGGTCGGCGAGCCGTTCGGCTCGCTGATCCTCGCGATCGCGGTGACCGTGATCGAGGTCGGCCTGATCGTGATGCTGATGACCAGCGGTGGCGACAGCACCAGCACCTATGCCCGCGACACCGTCTTCGCCGCGGTGATGATCACCCTCAACGGCATTGTCGGGCTCTCGCTCATGGTCGGCGCCCTCAAGCACGGACTGGTCAGCTTCAACGCCGCCGGCACCGGATCGGCGGTCGCCACCGTCATCGCCCTGGCCGGTCTCACCCTGGTGCTGCCGAGGTTCACGACGTCGGCGCAGGGCCCGCAGTACTCGACCTCGCAGCTCGCCTTCGCCGCCATCGCCTCACTGGCGCTCTACGTCGCCTTCCTCTTCACCCAGACGGTCCGCCACCGCGACTTCTTCCTTCCCGTCACCAGCGACGAGCACGGCCGGATGACCGGGCTGGTCGACCTCGACAAGGACGGCCACGCCGATCCGCCCTCGACCGGCGAGGCCGCCCTCAGCCTGGCCCTCCTCCTGGTCTCCCTCGTCGCCGTGGTCGGCCTGGCGAAGGTTCTCTCCCCCACGATCGAGAGCACCGTCAAGAGCCTCGGGTTCCCCTACGCGGTCGTGGGCGTCGTGATCGCTCTCCTCGTCCTCGCTCCCGAGTCGATCGCCGCGGTCCGCAACGCCGCCCGCGACCGGGTCCAGACCAGCCTCAACCTCGCCTACGGCTCCGCGATGGCGTCGATCGGTCTCACCATCCCCGCCCTCGCCGTCGCGATGATCTGGCTCACCGGCCCCCTCGAGCTGGGCCTCGAGCCGACCCAGATCGTGCTGCTGGTCATCTCCGTCTTCGTCACCGGGCTCACCGTCGTCCAGGGCCGCGTCTACGCCCTGCAGGGGTTCGTCCACCTGGTCCTGCTGGCGGCGTTCCTGTTCCTGTCGATGCAGCCCTAGCCGGTCACCGCGCCGGGACCTCGTCGAGGCCGACCTCGAGCTTCGGGAACGAGTGGCCCTCGGCGTCCTTGAGCACGGTGTACTGCACGTCGACGTGCGGCTCGATGGCGCTGTGCTTGTCGTTGGGGGCGCCGATGATGAGCTGGAAGCCGAGACCTCGCCACGCGCCGATGGCGCGGCCGGTGAAGCGGGCGTCGGCCTTGATCAGCGCCTCATCGAGGAAGACCGGTGCGTAGCGCGGCCGGTCGGCGCCGGCGTCGCCGAGCTGGTAGCGAAGCGCGGCGCCGACGATGAAGGCGACCAGCTCCTGCGACTCGCCGCCGGACTTCTCGCCGATGTGGTCGTAGAGGGCGACGTGCTCACCGGTGTCGGCGGTGACCTTCTCGGCGCTGACGCGGACGTGGTTGCGTACGTCGATCAGGTCGGCGAAGTCGGGCGCCGTGCGGCGCATGCGGTCGATGAGCCGGGACATCCGGGTGTAGGCCTGCTCGCGGGTCTCGTTGGACGACGCCTTCTCGATCAGGTCGCGCACGGTGCGGAGCTCCTTGCGGAAGCGGCCACGCACCGCCGACTGGCCCTCCTGGGTGTCGATCCGGAGCCGGTGGCCGTCGTCGTTGAACGGCAGCTCGGCGAGGATCTGGTTGATCGGGTCGATCCGGTCCCGGATCTCACGCACGGCCCGCGACAGGGTCGAGTCGAGGTTGGTCAGGTCGTTGCCCGACAGCTTGAGCAGCGAGTCGCGCCACTCGACCTCGAGCTCGTGCAGACCGCTGGTCTGCAGCTCGTCGAGGAGACGGTCGAAGTCGGCGTAGGACGCATCGGGGTCGGTGTGGAGGTTGGGGTTGGGCCAGCGCTCCAGGAACGCCTCGAAGGTCTGCCGCAGCTGGATGCGGGCGGCCCCGATCGTCTCCTGTGCGGCGGCACGGTCGGTGTCGAGGCTCTCGCCAGCTCGGGCGAAGACGGCGTCGAGCTCGGCGAGCGCGTCCTCGCGACGGCCGGCCTCCTCGCCACCGGCCCCCTTGAAGAGCTGCTCGAGATAGTCGGCCTGGGCCGGGGCGACCTCGGTGCCCGACGCCGCCGCGTCCTCCAGCGCGTCCTTGGCCCGGTCGACCTGTTCGACGACGTCGCTCCAGCGCACGTCGAGCTCCTTGACGGTGCTCTTGGCGGCCCCGATCCCCTCGCGCAGCGAGTCGACCTTGACGCGGGCGCTCTTCAGCCGCCCCTGCAACGTGGCGATCTCCGGGTTGTCGGCGGTGACCTCCTCGATCACGGCGGCCCACCTGTCCCGCTCGGCCTCGGCCCCGGCGACGTCGACCTGGTCCCAGGTGAGCGCGGTGACCGCCTTGAAGGACGTACGCCGCAGGTCGAGGTCCTTGATGGCACGCTCGGCCTCGGCGACCGCCATACTCGCCGTCTCCGCGTCCTTGCGCGCCGTCTCGAGGAGCTCGGTGAGCTCGGCGACGCGGCGGGTGTTGGTGAAGCCGAGCACGTTGCCGGCCCCGTGGCCACCGTGGGCGCCGCGCGTCCCCTGCGAGACCTGGCCGGTGACGGTCAGCGCCATCCGGTGCTGACCGAGCAGGGCGGGCGTCTGCACGCAGACGTAGCCGTGCCGCTCGGTCAGCCGCTTCTTGAGCCAGCCGGTGAACACGCCGCGGCGGTAGTCCAGGCGTCCCGGAAGGGTGCCCTCGTCCAAGATCGAGGTGTCCTTCATACCGGTGTTGACGGCCTCGTAGCGGATCCGGGTGCGCTGCCGTACCGACTCGATCGCCGCCCGGAAGGCGCCGACGTGAGCGGCGTCGACGAGCATCGTGGTGGCGAACCCGCCCAGGGCCAGGTTGAACGCCTCGCGCCAGGCCTCGTGATCGGTGCGTACCTCGACCAGCTCGCCGACGAACGGCATCTCGGCCGGGCTCAGCCCGGCCGCCTCCGCCAGCACCGCACGGGCCGCGCGCAACGGCTCGGGGATGTTGTTCTTGGTCTTCTCGGCATCGGCGAGCTCGCTCTCGAGCCGGCCGACCTGACCGATCGCGTCGGCCTCGGCCGAGCGCGCGGCGGCGTAGGCGTTGAGGGCGGTCGTGCGGGCGTCGTCGTCGACGAGCGCCTCCTGCGCGGTCGCCTGAAGGGTCTCGAACTCATCCGGAGTCGTGGCCACCGCACCGAGGACGGCGAGCTCCTGGTCGAGCGCCTCGCGGGCGCGGCGTACGTTGTCGACCCGGGTCTCGGCGGACCTGATCTCGCGGGTGGCTTCCTCGAGGCGCCGGCCGCCGGAGGCGGCGACGGTGACCGCGAGGCCGTCGCGCTCGGACTCGGCGGCGTCGATGAGCGCCTGCTTCTCGGCCACCACCTTCTCCGCAGAACTCTTGCGGGCGCTGAGGTCCGACTCCAGCTCACTGAGCAGGTCGACCCGCTTGCCGGCACGCCACAGCCCGGCGGGGGTGGCCTCGTCATCGAAAGCGCCGATCCCGTCGATCACCTCCAGCCTGGCGGCGGCGTCCTCGATCGCGGCCCGGTGCTCGCGGATCGGCGTCAGCGCACGGACCTGCTGCTGCGCGGTGACCATCCGGTCGCGGGTCGCGGAGAGCTCGTCGAAGTGGGCGACGACGCCGTCGGCGGTCGCGAGGGTCTCGGGCTCCTCGAGCACCATCTTCTTGTAGAGGTCGTCGACCGTGGTGATCTGCTGCCCCGCCTGGATCCGGCCGAGCAGGTTGACCGCCTTCTCACCGTCGCCGGCGGCACCGATCCCGAGCGCGGAGTGGATCCGGGCGGTGAAGTCGCGGTCGGTGTCGATCGGGGTCAGCCCGACCTCGGAGACCGCGGCGCGCGTGAACCGGTGGGCTGCGACCGGCTCCAGATCGCGTACGTCGAAGCCCGCCTCGGCCACGGCGCGCAGCTTGGTCACGTCGTCGAGGTTCTTCGCGGACGCGGGAACGTACCAGGCCCGGACCGCGGTGAAGCGGGCCCCGGTCTGGTCCTCCCAGGTCATCGCGATCGCCGACCAGGTGTCGCGGCCGTCGCCGCGCAGCACCCGGATCTTGGTGCCGTCGGCGGTCTTGGCCTCGTCGATCTTGCCGCGCGCGTAGGAGAGGATGTTGCGCTGGTCCTGGCCGCGCGGACGGCCCACGACACCGCCGTTGGAGGCACCGTTGAAGGGCGTCGTGTGGGGCATGATCAACGCGATGTAGGCGTCCATCAGCGTCGACTTGCCCGACCCGGATCCTCCGGTCAGCAGCGTCGCGCTCGGCGAGAAGCGCACCCGGTGGGCGCCGTCGTAGCCGCCCCAGTTGACCAGCTGCAGCTCGCGCGCGACCCACTGCCGGCCGTTCGAGCGGGCGGGGATGAGACCGAAGAGGCTGTCGATCATGTTCACTGCTCGGTGTCCTCTTCGTCGTCGGCGCTCACGGCTCGACCGGCGGATTCCTTCAGCCACGCCTTGAGCTCGGCGAGCTTCTCGACGCTGAGCACGATCTCGACGAGCGGGGTGATCCGGTAGCGGTCCTCGGACTCCTCCTCGATCAGCCCCTCGCGTGCGAGCCGGTCGACCGCCCGGCGGATCTCGCGGCGCGCGGAGGCGTCGCCGCTGGCGACGTCGAAGTAGGTGAGTACGGTCTGCTCCAGCTCGTCGGCGTCGACCCGCGCGGAGTTCTCCCCCGCACCTCGCTCGCGCTGGAAGACGGTGCGGAGATGGATCAGCACGAGCGTCTCGGCCCGTGAGTAGGCGTCGTCCTTGAGGAGCACCGGCACGTCGAGCTCCTCCGAGCGCACCTGCCGCTTGTAGGCGATGCCGCGGTCGTGGTCGACGACGAGTCGGATGAACAGGTCGTGGAGCCGCGACTCGATCACCGCTTGGTGGTCGAGCAACGTACGCCACTGGCGCGGGCTCTTCTCGGCCGTGATGAACCGACGACGAAGCAGCTGGACCAGCACCCGGCGGATGTCGGCGTCGAGGACACCTCGGTCGCCGACGAAGAGCTCGGTCGGGTCGTCCTCCATCGAGACGGGCTCGATGAAACCTTCCGGCTCGCTGCCGTAGGCCACAGCCTCATCCTCAACTTGAGGGTTAGCCTCAGCCTCGACCGGTGTCACCGTCTCACTCAACGCCCATCCCCTTTGCCATCCGCCGTCATCTTCACTCCGCCGAAGGCGAACCGCCGCCGCACCCCGTCCGCACGGACCGCCTCGATCGTGGAGATCTCCCCCGTCTCGGCCATCCCGCGGCGATGCGCGATCTCGAGCAGCCCGAGCAGGTCGACCGGGCGCCGGATCTCCTCGGGCGCGGCCGCGAAGGCCTCGGCCAGGTCGACCGGCTCCTCGGCCCCGTGGGCCGCCAGATAGGCGTCCAGGTGGGCCTCGATCGCCCGGTAGCCCGGACCACCCCAGGCCTTGGTGTCCTCGACCGCGCTCTCCACGTCGCCCCAGTCGGCGAGCGGCGCCGGCGGCTCGGGCGGTCGCAGCTCGCTGACCGACTGCCGCAGGTGACCGAGGTCGGCGACCGGCAGCCGGCGCAGCGGCTCGACGGACTCGGCCGGCCGCGAGGACGGCATCCACGCCTGGAAGCCGACCATCACATCGCGCAGCAGGTCGTCGACCTGCCGGTCGCGGGCCGGGTCGTGCGTACGCACCTGGGTGGTGATCACGTGCGAGGCGGTCTGCTGGGCGGCCAGCACCTCGGCGACGCCCGTCTCGATCCGGCGTCCGACCGCCGCCAGTTCGGCCCGCTCGGGCGGACCCATCTGCCTTGTGAACCGGTGCCGCAGCACGGTGTGCAGGTTGGTGGCCAGGTCGTCGAGGCGGCGCGGGTCACCGATCATCCGCAGCGCACCGGCGAACGCCTTGCCCTCCGGCGTGGAGGCCATCACGTCCTTGCCGCGCTGCAGGTACTCGCGCAGGACCTCACCGGCCGGACGTACGTCCTGGCGCAGGTCGGTCACCACGTCACGCTGCATCGCCCGGATCGACTCGACCACCCGCGCGAAGTCGGCGGGGAGCTCTCGGGTCAGGTGGAGGATGTTCTCGGCCTGCTCGAGCAGGGTGTCGTCATCGACGGTGTCGACGACGCCGGTGCGGTCCAGGCGGGCGATCTCGGCGCGCCGCTCGGCGATCTCCTCGGTCAGTCGCGCCACCCGGGTCAGCACGTCCGGGTCGGCGTCCAGGGCGAGCCGCTCGACCGCCTCGAGCAGCGTCCTGACCCGCGACTCGGAGACCCGTGCTCGGGACCCGCTCGCCCGTCCGGCGATCTCGAGGGCGCCCACGGCATGCGCGGACAGCCGGTAGACCTCGTCCTCGCCCTCGATCTGGCGCAACAGCCACCCGGCGCGCACCCATTGGCGGCACAGCTCGCGCGCCGTGCCGACCGGCAGCATCACCTCGCCACCTTCACCCTCGGCGTGGCCGGTGGCCCGGAGCCAGTCCAGCATGTCGCCGATCTCGGCGTGCGCGTCCACCACGGGCACGGCGGATCGCTCGGAGGTGAAGGTCACCGAGAGCACCGCCACCACGAACGGCGCGAACCGGCCGTGCAGGAGGTCGAGCATCGGGTTCTTGAAGGCGGCCAGAGCCCCGGCGTACGCCGCCTCGACGCGAGTGTCACTCATCGGCAGACACCGTACGTGGCAGCACCGACAACACCACAACCTTCATCACACGCGCGGACACGCCGAGAATTCGGTTGCCGCCTACCGCATAGTTATCCCATGCGGGTTCGTCCTTTTCCTGTCGTAGTGGCCGTGGTGGCCCTGATCGCACTCTCCGGCTGTGCCGGGAGCTCAGAGAGCCCGGAGTCCGCCGCGAACGGCGAGTCGGCCAGCGCCTCGCCCTCGGCTAAGCCCCTCAGCGCCACGATCTCCCCCGCCGACGGCGCCAAGGACGTGCCGGTCGACAGCACCGTGACGGTGACGGCGACCTCGGGCGAGTTCACGAGCGTGAAGGTCGCCAAGCCCGACGGACACACCGTGCCCGGCTCGCTCTCCGAGGACAAGAAGACGTGGACCGCCAACGACCTGCTCGACCCGGCGCTGCGCTACACGGTCACCGCCACCGGTGAGACCGGCAAGGTCACCAGCAGCTTCACCACCCGCTCGCTCTCCCTGGCCCAGCAGACCTTCGCCACGATCGTCCCCGTCGACAAGTCAGAGGTCGGCGTCGGGATGCCGGTCGCGGTCTACTTCGACCTGCCCGTCAAGGACCACGCCTCCTTCGAGAAGCGCATGCACGTCACCTCCACCCCGGCCCAGACCGGCTCCTGGTACTGGGTCTCCGACACCGAGGCCCGCTACCGCCCGCAGGCCTACTGGAAGCCCGGCACCACCATCAAGGTCGACCTCGACCTCAACGGCGCCTCCGCCGGCGGGGACGTCTACGGCCAGCACAGCCGCACCGCCACCTACAAGGTCGGTGACGCGCACGTCTTCAAGGTCAACGCGCGTACGCATCAGATGAAGGTCTTCAGCAACGGCAAGCTGCTGCGTACGATCCCGATCACCACCGGCAAGCCCGGCTTCACCACGCGGTCGGGGATCAAGGTCATCTCCGAGAAGCACCGCGTCAAGGAGATGCGCTCGGAGACGATCGGCATCTCCGACCAGAGCTCGAGCGACTACTACTCCCTCGACGACGTCGAGTACGCCATGCGGATCAGCAACTCCGGCGAGTTCATCCACGCCGCGCCGTGGTCGACCGGGTCCCAGGGCTACGCCAACGTCTCCCACGGCTGCACCGGCCTCTCCACCGCCAACGCCGCCTGGCTCTACGGCCTGGCCCGCATCGGCGACGTCGTCGAGACCACCGGCACCGACCGGAAGATGGAGTGGGACAACGGCTTCGGCGACTGGAACCTGTCCTGGGCCGAGTACCAGAAGGGCTCTGCCCTCTAGACCGCTGCGACCAGCCCGTTGCGGCAGCCGAGCATCATCTGCCGGTGGTTCCAGGTCAGCACCGGCCGCAGCAGCATCGAGGCCCAGCCGAGCACTCCGTCTACGACGACCTCCTGCTCGAACACCATCCGGCTCCCGCCCGGTGCCGGCGTCAGCGTCCACCGCGCGAACCCGTCCAGGTCGCCGCCGAGCCCGACCTCCAGCGTCGGCAGGTCGCGGCTGACCGCGTGCAGCACGATCTCCAGGTCGTACGGCAGCGCCGAGCGGCACACGAGCAGGGCATCGTCCTCCCCCAGCTTCGCCACCGCCCGCACCTGCGGCCACCACTCGGGATAGCGCTCCAGGTCGACCAGTGTGTCGCGCACAGCCTCGGTCGACATCGGCAGTTCCCAGGTCTCGGCGAACGCGTAGCGGGCGGGCACATTCACAAGTGTGCCAACACCGCCCGAAGTCAGCTCGAGCTCGGTCGCACGAATTCGGCGCGCGACCGCAGTCTGCTGGAAGCGCCGAGGCTCACCAGGGCGACCGCCCCGATCACCAAAACCGCTGGCGTGATGTACCCCGGGACGACAGGAATCTCGACGCTCGCGCCGTCGATGAGCTCGCAGCTGAACCCGGGCGGAACGGCATCGACGTCATACCCCACAACCTGCAGGGCACGTGCTCTGTCGAGATGATCGCGGCATGGAGGCGGCGGCGATGAGCTCGTGCCTCCATCCGCCGCGTCCAGCCAGGCTCCCGCAACATGAACCAGGCCCCAGCCGTACGTTCCCAGCGCAAGTCCGCCTGCCAGGAGGCCCAAGGCACGCAACGCTGCGCCCGGCACCTTCCAAGTCGCCGGCGTGGCCACATCCACCGCGCCGCGCAGAATCATCACGGGGACGACGAAAAGGCCGACCAGCAACAGGAGCAGAATCACGGGGATCATCCACATGAGCCCGGACGATAGCTCCGCAACGCGGACGGCGCACCGGCATTGGTGAGCGCGACGTCCAGCGATACGGTCGCCGGCCGGTCACCCCAGGATGTTCGCAACCGCCTCGCGGCCCTGGGCCGGTGACAGCGCGCCGAGTGCAGCCTCGGCGGCTTCGTCGCACAGTCCGGCGGTCACGGACTCGAGTCGGGCGCCGACGGCAGCCACGGCCGCGGGGGCCATCGACAGCGAGGTGACGCCCAGCCCCACGAGCACAGGCGCCAGCAGCGGGTCGGCGGCGGCCTCGCCGCAGATGCCGACGGGCTTGCCGGCCGTACGCCCGGCCTCGGCGGTGATCGCGATGAGTTGCAGCACCGCCGACTGCCAGGGATCGGTGAGGTGGGCGAGGTCGGTGGCCAGCCGGTCGGCGGCCATGGCGTACTGGGTCAGGTCGTTGGTGCCGATGGATAGGAAGTCGACCACCTCGAGCATCCGGTGGGCCATCAGCGCGGCCGCCGGCACCTCGACCATGACGCCCGGCTTGAGGCCGCGGGCGCGGACCAGGGCCGCGAAGTCGGCGGCTTCCTGGACGGTGGCGACCATCGGCGCCATCACCCAGGTATCGGCTCCAGTGCGTTCGGCGGCGATCGCGATGGCGTCGAGCTGGCGCTCCAGCAGGCCGGGGTTGTCGGCGGCGAGCCGCAGGCCGCGTACGCCCAGGGCCGGGTTCTCCTCGCCCTCGTGGGTCGCGAAGGCGATCGGCTTGTCCGAGCCCGCGTCCAGGGTGCGTACGACGACGTGGCCGCGGCCGGCGAAGGGCGCGAGCACCTCGGCATAGACGTCGGCCTGCTCGGCCACGGTGGGCTCCTCGCGCCGGTCGAGGAAGCAGAGCTCGGTGCGGAAGAGGCCCACGCCCTCGACCTGGCCGGCTGCCGCGTCGCGTGCCGAGGAGCCGTCGGCGACGTTGGCGAGCAGCGCCACCGGGTGGCCGTCGGCGGTACGTCCGGGCCCGGTCCAGTCGGCGACCGCCTGGCGCCGGGCGAGGTCGGCCTCGGCGCGGGCGGCGGCGTCAGGGCCAGGCTCCAGGTCGACGATCCCGGCCTGGCCGTCGACGAGCACAGGGGTCCCCGCGACGATGCCGGTCGCGCCGGCCACGCCGACCAGGCACGGGATGCCGAGCTGGCGGGCGATGATCGCGGTGTGGCTGGTGGGGCCGCCCCGCTCGGTGACCAACGCGACCACGCGGGCCGGGTCGAGGGCAGCGGTGTCGGAGGGCGCCAGGTCGGCGGCCACCAGCACGCACCGCTCCTCTGGCACGTCCACGCCGGGCTCGGGCTCGCCGGCGAGGTGGGCGAGAACCCGGCGCTCGATGTCGCGCAGGTCGGTGACCCGCTCGGCCATCAGGCCACCCATCCCGCTGAACAGCGTGGCGAACTGCTCCACCGCCGCCGCGACGGAGGCGACCAGTCCCTCCCCCGCGCGGAGATGCTTCTCCACGGCGACCCGCAGTCCCTTGTCCCGGGCCAGGCCGGCGCTCGCGCTCAGGACGGAGGCGGCAGCACCGGAGGCGGTCTCGGCGCGGCGGGCGTACCCGTCGGCGACGGCGGTGGCTGCCGCCTCGTAGGCCGCGAGGGCGTCCTCGGGCTGGTCGAAACCGCGCCGTTCGAAGGCCTCCAGCGCGGCGGGATCGACCTCGGTCCGCACCACGTGGACGGGCGCCAGCACGATCCCCGGGACCACCGGAGTGCCGGAGAGGACAGATGAGTGAGACGTGACCATGGCCACAAATATCTGCCCAAACCCCTTGACGAGTCAACACATTCGGGCATAAAACAACATATGTGGGCATTCACAACGCCGAAACCCACCTGAAACCACACCGATCATGAAGGAGGCCGCGATGTACGCCGAGGAGCGACAGATCGCGACGGCCCGTCTCGTCGCCGAGCGCGGGCGGATATCCGTGGCCGACATCGCCGAGCGGTTCGAGGTCACCACCGAGACCGTGCGCCGAGACCTCTCGACGCTGGAGCGACGGGGCCTGGTCCGCCGGGTCCACGGTGGGGCGGTTCCGGTGGAGACCATGGCCGTGCTCGAGTCCGCGCTCGGCGAGCGGGAGCAGACCTTCACCGCGCAGAAGGACCGCATCGCCCGGGCCGCGCTCGCACTCCTCCCCACCGAAGGCGGCACCATCGCGATCGACGCCGGCACGACGACCAGCAGGTTCGCCCACGCCCTGCCGCGCGACCACCAGCTCACCGTGGTGACCCACGCGGTCCCCGTCGCCGCCATGCTGGCCGGCAGCCCTCAGATCGAGCTCCACCTGCTGCCCGGTCGCGTCCGGCCGGCCACCCAGGCCGCAGTCGGCGCCGAGACCGTGGACGCGCTGAGCCGCCTGCGGGTCGACGTCACCTTCGTGGCCACCAACGGGCTGACGCTGGCCCACGGTCTCTCCACCCCCGACCACGAGGAGGCGGCGACGAAACGAGCGCTGGTCAACGCCGCCCGCCGGGTCGTGTGCCTCACCGACTCCAGCAAGATCGGCGTCGAGACCACGCTCCGCTTCGCCGCGCTGGGCAATGTCGACGTGCTCGTCACCGACAGCGACATCGACGACGACGTCGCCGACGAGCTCCGCGAGAGCGGCCTCGAGGTGCTGATCGCATGATCGTCACCCTGACCGCCAACCCGAGCATCGACCACACGGTGATGCTCACCAGCCCGCTGCGCCGCGGCGAGGTGCTGCGCGCCCGGACCACCACCTCTCAGCCCGGCGGCAAGGGCGTGAACATCTCCGGAGCCGCGTACGCCGCAGGGGTTCCCACCCGTGCCGTGCTCCCGTGCCCCGACCTCGACCCGATGGTCGCCGAGCTGCGTGCCTCCGGGCTCGACGTGGTCACCGTCGGACCCGCCGGCCGGCCGCGGATCAACACCACCGTGACCGAGCCCGACGGCACCACCACCAAGCTCAACGGCCCGGGCGCCACCGCGACCCCAGCGCTGCTCGACGCCCTGGCGGCCCGGCTCGTGAAGGAGGCCGAGCAGGCACGCTGGGTCGTCCTCGCCGGATCGCTGCCGCCAGAGGCGCCGTCCGGTTGGTACGCCGAGGTCGTGAGCGCGCTGCGGTCCACCGGCACCCGCATCGCCGTCGACACCAGCGAGGCACCCCTCGAGGCGCTCGCCGCCGGGCTCCCGGCCGGCGCGCCCGACCTGCTCAAGCCCAACGCCGAAGAGCTGGCCTCGATCACCGGATCCGACTCCCTCGACGAGCCGGCAGCCGCAGCCGCGGCAGCCCGGACCCTGGTCGACCGCGGCGTCACCGCCGTGCTCGCGACCCTCGGCGGAAACGGCGCCGTCCTCGTCTCCGAGGAAGGCAGCTGGCACGCCACCCCGCCGCCCACCGAGGTCGTCAGCACGGTCGGTGCCGGCGACAGCTCGCTGTTCGGCTACCTCCTCGCCGACCTGCGCGGACTCTCCGCCCCCGAACGTCTCGGGCTCGCCGTCGCGTACGGCAGCGCAGCCGCCGGCCTCCCCGGCACCACCCTCCCCACCCCACCCCAGGTCCGTGCCGATCTCGTGTCCGTACGCGACCTCGACCCCATCACCGGAGGACTCTGATGTCCGCACTCATCGCCCCCGAGCTCGTGGCCCTCGACGCCGATCTCGGCACTGACAAGCACGACGTCATCCGTGCCCTGGCCCAGCGCGTGGCCGGCTCCGGCCGGGCCACCGATCTCGACGCGCTCGTCGCCGACGCGCTGGCCCGCGAGGAGGTCTCCGCCACCGGCCTCCCCGGGGGCCTGGCCATCCCGCACTGCCGTACGTCCGGGGTCGACGAGCCCGTCGTGGCCTTCGCCCGGCTCTCGCCGCCGGTCGACTTCGGCGGCAAGGACGGCCCCGCCGATCTCGCGTTCCTGATCGGGGCACCGGCGGGCGGCGACGCCACGCATCTGACCATCCTGACCAAGCTGGCCCGTGCGCTGGCGCGCCCCGAGTTCGGCCAGACCCTGCGCGAGACCGACTCGGCCGAGCAGGCCGCCCAGACCATCCTCGACGCGGTCGGCGACGCACCGGCCGCCGCCAAGAGCGCGACACCGGAGCCCGCGCCGGCCCAGGCTGCGGAGGAGAAGCGCACCCTGGTCGCGGTGACCGCCTGCCCGACCGGCATCGCCCACACCTACATGGCGGCCGAGGCGCTCCAGGCCGCGGCCGCGCGGGCCGGCGTGGAGATCGCGGTCGAGACCCAGGGATCGGCCGGGGCGACGCCGTTGCCCGCCGAGACGATCGCGCGCGCCGACGCCGCCATCTTCGCCGTTGACGTCGGTGTCCGCGACCGGAGCCGCTTCGCTGGCAAGCCACTGGTCTCCTCCGGTGTGAAGCGTCCGATCGACGACGCCGACGCGATGATCGCCGAGGCGCTCGCCGCCGCCGCGGACCCGAACGCCGCCCGCGTGGAGTCCGGCAGAGGCGACTCGTCGGAGTCCGCCGGCACCGCCTCGGAGAGCTGGGGCGGACGGACCCGCCGGGTCCTGATGACCGGCGTCTCCTACATGATCCCGTTCGTCGCCGCCGGCGGCCTGCTGATCGCGCTGAGCTTCCTGCTCGGCGGCTACGACATCACCGACGTCTACGGCGCGGTCATGGTCGACAACACCCTGACCAATCTCCCCGACGTACAGGCCCTCGGTCTCGACCACGCCCTCTTCGACAGCGGCCTCGCGGTCTATCTCGGCGCCCTGTTCTTCGTGATCGGCAAGACCGCGTTCATGCTGTTCATCCCCGCATTGGCGGGCTACATCGCGTACGCCATCGCCGACCGTCCCGGCATCGCGCCGGGCTTCATCATGGGTGCGCTGGCCGCCAACCTGTTCGGGGTGGTCAACGCCGATGGCGTCCCGGCGCCCGCGACCGGGTTCCTCGGGGCGATCGCCGGCGGTGTCCTCGCCGGCGTGATCGCCCACTGGGTCAGCGGATGGCGCGTCCCGAGCTGGGCCCGCGGTCTGATGCCCGTGCTGGTGATCCCGCTGGTGACCTCGATCCTGGCCGGTCTGGTGATGATCATCGTGCTCGGCAAGCCGATCAACTGGCTGATGGAGCAGCTCACCGACGGCCTCGCCGCCCTGGACGGCACCAGTGCCGTCGCCCTCGGCGCGGTGCTCGGCCTGATGATGGCCTTCGACATGGGTGGACCCCTCAACAAGGTCGCGTACAGCTTCGCTGCCACCGGTGTCGGTGCCGCCTCGCTCGCCGCCGACTCCCCCGAGCTGCGGATCATGGCTGCGGTCATGCTCGCCGGGATGGTCCCGCCGATCGCGCTGGCGCTGGCCACGGTCGTACGTCCCCAGCTCTTCACCCCCGCAGAGCACGAGAACGGCAAGGCCGGCTGGCTGCTCGGCGCCTCGTTCATCACCGAGGGAGCGATCCCCTTCGCCGCGGGCGACCCGATGCGCGTCATCCCGGCGATCATGGTCGGCAGCGCCGTGACCGGCGGCCTCTCCCAGCTCCTCGACGTCGGCGTCCGCGCACCGCACGGCGGCATCTTCGTCCTCTTCGCCGTCACCAACGTGCTCGGCTACCTGATCGCTCTGGCCGCCGGCGTGATCGTCGGTGCCGGCATGGTGATCGCGCTCAAGTCCCTCGGCCGCGCTCCGGTCCCGGCCGCCGCGACCAGCTGAACCCTCAACACACACCCACCGAAGGAGCATCATGCCCACCCAGACCGTCACCGTCGGTTCCGCCGTCGGCCTGCACGCCCGCCCCGCTGCGATCATCTCTGAGAAGGTCGACGAGCTCGACGCCGAGATCACCCTCGCCGTCCCCGGCGGCGAGCCGGTCGATGCGGCCTCGTCGCTGCTGATCATGACCCTCGGCGCCGCCAACGGCGACAAGGTCGAGGTCACCGGCCCCGACCAGGCCGCGGTCGACACCATCGCCGCGCTCGTCGCGCAAGATCTCGACGCCTGAGCCAGCCGTCACCCCCGTCGCCCGAGGCGTCAGCTAGGTCGCCCGAGTTGACGCGCATGTGCCAACTCGACCGACCGAGCTGACGCCTCGGCAGGGTTTGCCGGCCTGCGGCACTAATCGCAACAACCGGCCTCATTCAACGCGTGGCAACGGTACGTTGGCAGGGTGGTCGATCCTCCCTGGGACCTTCTGCTGACCGTGGCGTTCGTGCTCACGGGCACCGCAGGGATCTGGATCCTCGTGGTCTGCCCACCGTCGGGCATCGAGACCGTGCTCCACATCAACCACGCCGTGATGAGCGTGGCGATGATCCTGATGATCTGGGTGATCGTCTCGGACGTCGCCGTATGGGCGCAGGTCGCGCTCTTCGCGGTCCTGGCTCTGGCGCTGCTCCCGGCCCTGCGGCGGGCGAGCGACGGGGCCCGGCGCGCGGACCTGGTCGGTCATCTCGGCCTCAACGCCGCGATGATCTGGATGCTCGCCGCGATGCCGCTGCTGATGGCTGACGTGGGTGGTCTCGAGGGTCATGCGGGCCACGGCAGCGCGGTGGCGGTCGCACCGGCCGGTCACACTCCGGGCTGGGCGGTCGCGGTCAACTCGCTGTTCGTCGTGGTCTGCGCGGCGGGGGTGCTGTGGTGGCTGGTGCGGGCGACGGCGGTCCGCGAGCACCGCCTGCCGGCTCTCGGCCACGGGCTGATGGCCGCCGGGATGGGCACGATGCTCGTCCTCCTTCCCGCCTGAGGATCAGACTCCCGCGAGCGGCCGCCCACTGTCGCGCCAGCCGAGGACACCGCCCTCGAGGTTGTAGGCCCGGCGACCGGTCGCAGCGGCCCGGGCCGCGAACCGCGCCGACCGGTCCCCCGTCGGGCAGACGAACACCACCCGGGACGCCTCCGAGAACGGCATCCCGGCCTCCATGACCTGCTCGAGCAGGTCGTCGCGGAGGTTGATCGCCCCCGGGATGTGGCCGGCCTGGAACGCCAGCGCCGTGCGTACGTCCACCACGACCACATGCTCGCCCGCCGCGGCCCACGCCTCGAGGTCCTCGGGGGTCGCCGAAGGCGCCTCCTGCCCAGGAGCGGGTCTCGCCGCGCCGAACAGGTCAGGGCGGCGGTGGCGGTAGTAGGAGAGGTACGGCTCGATCCGGTCGCACGCGATCACGACCGCGGTGACCGGGCCCGCAGGGCCCGACAGGAGACGTTCCCGAGCGGCGGCATACGCCGCCCCGGTGGTGGGCCCGGCAAGTACGCCGTGCCGGGTGGCGAGCTCGAGGCTCGCGGAGATCGCGTCGGCCGAGTCGACGGCGGCGATCGCGTCGTAGAAGCCGGGGTCGAAGAGCCCGACCTCCCACATCTCCGCCGCCGAGCGGATGCCGGGGATGAAGTCACCTTCGGCGGCGACGACGCCGACCACGGCGGTCTCCGGGTTGCGCTCGCGCAGGTACGTCGCGGCCCCTCGGGTGGATCCGGTGGTGCCGAGCCCACCCACGAGCAGGTCGACCGGGCCGGCGTCGCGATGGATCTCGCGACCTGTCTGCTCGTAATGAGCTCGGAGGTTGTCCTCGTTGGTGTACTGCGAGGTGTGGTGGTAGCGGCCGGGCTCGCCCTCCATGAGGTCGCCGATCACCCCGAACACGTCATTGGGCGCGGTCGGGTCCGGGCACTCCGAGAGGCCTGGCATCTCGGTCACATCGGCGCCCAGCAGCGACAGCATCTCGCGGACCTCGCGCACCCGAACTCGGTTGGTGAAGGCACGGAACCTGACTCCGTGCATGGAGGCGATGATCTGGAGCGCCTTCGCGGTGTTGCCGCTCGATGCCTCCAGGACGACCTGCTCGTCCTCGACGATCGTGTCGATGTGGTCGCGCAGCAGCGCCCAGGCGACCCGGTCCTTGACGGAGCCGAACGGGTTCGCCGACTCCAGCTTCAGGAAGATCTCGGCCTCGGGCACACCGTGGGCTGCCGGATCGAGCCGCAGCAGCGGGGTGTCGCCGATCATGTCGAGCACGCTGTCGTATCGCATGGTCAGCTCCCGTGGTGGTCGTCCGCGACGAAGGTGAACCGTCCGCCGTCCCAGACCGCCGCGACCTTCGGCGGCGGCGGATGCCCGCCGGCGGCGGAGGCCGACAGGTCCATCTGATAGGCGGCGGTGTTGACGAACGCGAGTACGTCACCGCTGCACGGATCGGAGTCCAGGAACACCTTGCGGCGGCTCACCAGGTCGGACTCCAGGCACAGCCGGCCGGCGAGGAACACGCCCTCCGCCGTCGGCTCACCATGCCCGTCGACGAGCACCGGGTCCAGCAGGACCTCCTGGTCGGCGGGGGTGACCTGGTTGCGGGAGAGGTCGAGCACGACCAGGTCATTCCCGGCGGCGCGCTTGCGGTAGAGCACCGAGGCCAGGGTGACGCCGGCGTGGTCGACCAGGGCCTTGCCCGGTTCGATCCACAGCGTCAGCATGCACTCGCGCAGCACCTCGGCGACGGGTCGCCGCTCGATCTCGGCTGCCAGGAACCGCTCCAGGACGTCGGTGGCAGGGCGGTGATTGCCGTACTTGTGCGTGGCGGGAGCCCCGGCCGCCGCTCCAGCTCGTCGAATCCCGAGGTCGTGACCGGGCCACACCAGGTCCCCCGGTCCGGTGGCAACCGCCTGTGAATATCTCTGGAACGGCCCGGGATCCTCGACGAAGCGCTGCCGGAATCCGCCGCCGATGTCGATCACCGACGGCCGCAGGCCCTTCCGGTGCGCGGCAGCCACGACCGCCATCGACTCGGTCAGCGCGTCCACCCGGGCGGCCGGGTCGGCTGTGTCGAGGTGGAACGCGACACCGCGCAGCTCGAGGCCGGGGGCGCGGCGTACGGTCTCGAGGGCGGCGTCAGCGTCCGCGAGATCGATGCCGAACCGCGACTGGGGCACCGCCGGCGAGGCGAAGCCGGAGAGCCGCAGCAGGACGGGGACGGCGCTGCCGGACGGCGCAGCGGCGGCGAGCCGGTCGAGCTCCCAGAGGTCGTCGGCATTGGCGGTGACCCCCAGCGCGGCGATCCGCACGATGAACGTCGGCGACTTCGGCCCTGTCGCCTCGATCCGGTCCGGCGTGAACCCCGCGGCCAGGGCCCGGTCGAGCTCGGCCGCGGAGGCGACGTCCGCGCCGAGCCCGGCGGCGCACGCCTCGGCGAGGAGCGCGGCCGAGGCGTTCACCTTGTGCGCGTAGAAGATGTCGTACGGCACGCCGTGACGCCGCAGCACGCCCGCGAGCGCCGTGGCGTTCTCGGCCACGACCTGGGGAAATACCACATGGAGCGGCGACCCGAACCGCTCGATCGCCTCGCCCACCGCGACAGAGTCCGAGAGGAAGCGGGCGGCGAGCGGGTGCCGTGCGGCCGGGAGCGGGAAGCGTTCGCTCACCCGTCGGCCACCGTGTAGCCGGAGTCGCGCAGGTCGGCGAAAACCCGGTCGCGCTGCTCGGTGCCGGTGAACCTCGCCCGCACCCGCTTGCCGTGCAGGTCCACCTCGATCAGCTCGGCCGCCTGGGCGTCGAAGACTGCGGTGATCGTCACCCGGCAGTGCCGGCAGGTCATGTCCGGGACCCCGAACTCCTGCTCCCCCGCCGCGAACCGTACGTCCCGCGTGGCGGACTCGGGGATCTCGGCGATCCGCACCGACTCGACCGCGGACCGGAACGCCCCGGTGAGCGCCTCGGCGACGGCGGCGAGCGGCTGGACGCGCTGCCCGTCGACCTGATGGGCACGCTGCCCGAGGCAGACGGGCCGCTCTCCTGCCGGCAGCAGGGCGTACTGTCGCGAGATCTGGTCGAGCTCGACGTGGTAGCGCTGGATGGCCGTACGCACGCCCAGGCCCTCCGCGCGGGCCTGGTCCATCACGTCGTGCGCGTCCGCGATGGTGCGGCGCTTCATCTCGGCGAGCAGCGCGACGGTCTCCGCGGTGTAGCGCAGCCGGCCGCCACTCCCCTCCAGGCTCGCGGGGATCATGCCCCTGCGGTAGGTGGAGGCCTGCAGCTCCCAGAACCAGGTCGAGGCCACCGTGCCGTAGAGCCCGGAGGCGCACATCGCCTCGGCGAACTCGACCGGGTCCTCGATCCCGACCTGTCCGGCGAGCATGCCGTGCTGGACGAGCGCGCGGCCGGCGGCCTCGGCTCCGACGCGGAAGATCTCGGCGGGCTCCTGGTCGGTGGTGGTGTCGGCCAGGACGTCGAGGGCGTCATCGTCGAGCGCGTCCGAACGCGCGGTGACGGGATCGGCGTCGGCGACCGCGTCACCGACCGCGATCACGGCCTCCCTGGCAGCGATCGGCAGGATGGGGCCGAGCGGGCCCGGTCCGATGTGGCCGCTGTTCGCGATCCCGCGGGAGTCGCGCCAGGTGATGCGGTGGGTGGCGCTGACCACCTGGTCGGGCCGGCACGGCCGCATGTAGGACTCCAGATAGCGCCGCTGTCCGGTCGTCAGAGGTCCCGAGGGCTCCGGGCTGAGCTCCTCGACGCGGTAGTCGACCGACACCTCGGCGACTGCCGGGGCCGGGCCGGCCAGGAAGTCGGCACCTGCGACCTCAGCCAGGATGCGGGCGGCGGCGGAGCGGTCGTACCTGATGCCTTCGTTCTGCACGTGTCAGTCCCTTTCGGCAGCGGCGGCGAGGCCCTGCAGGAGTCGGTCGACGTCGTTCTCGTCGTTGTACAGGTGGAAGCTCACCCGGACCGCGTCCTCCCGCGGCCCGTCCAGACAGTGGTCGCCCGCGCGTACGTACACACCGCGGCGCTCGAGGGCGAAGGCCACGTCGGCCCCCGCCTGACCGTCGAGAGAGAAGGCGGCGATGCCGCTGTGGGGCCGGCCCGTGTCGACCGGCGGCCCGAGGAGAGTGACGCCTCCGATCCGGGCGGCGCCGTCGGCGAACCGGGCGGCGAGGGTCGTGAGGTGGCCGCCGACGCGGTCGAGGCCGATGGTGTCGAGGAACGCGGTCGCACTCGCGAGTCCCACGGCGCCGGCCCCGTCGAGGCTGCCCTCCTCGGCGGCGTCGGTGAGCGGCGAGACGTGTCGAGCCGGCCCGCTCCGCGCGGCCGCCCGGTCGACCGCGATCCGATGATGCTGATCCCGGCGTACGTAGACCGTGCCGGTGCCGGGAGGCCCGAACATCTTGTGGCCCGAGACCACGGCGAGCTCGGCCCGGGACTCGGCCAGGCGCAGGGGCAGCCGGCCGGCGCTCTGGGAGCAGTCCAGGCAGACCGCCGCTGACGGCGGGATCACCAGGGCGTCGAGGTCGGCCCGGGTGCCGTGGAGGTTGTGTACGTCGGTGACGACGACGACCGCGGTGCGGTCGCTCGCCGCGCGGGCGAAGTCGTCGGGGTCGATGCGCCCCAGCCGGTCGCGGCGGTACGCCACCGCCCGGACACCCTGGTGGCGCATCCGCTCGGCGAGCCGGAGCCATGGCCGAACCGTCGAGAGGTGGTCGCCGGGGCAGTAGAGGATGTCCCCGCCGTTCGCGAGTGCCGCGGGTCCCCAGCGGTCGGCGAGGAACGCCATCGCGCCGGTGGCGCCACGGGTGAAGGCGACCTCGTCGGGGAACGAGGTGCCGAGGAACGCGGCGACGGCGGCGCGGGCCTCCTCGAAGCGGCGCAGCGCGTCCCGGGCCCAGGGGTGTCCGCCCCTGCCGGGGTTGGCGGCGGGCCCGCGCAGCTCGGCGGTGAGCTGGGCGATGACCGGTTCGGGACAAGGGGTGCCGGACGCGGCGTCGAGGTAGACGAGATCAGGTTCGGCGGTGAGGGCTGGAAAGTGCTGACGGGAGCCGAGGCCGGGCACGGACGACTCCTCGGCCGGTCAGGGTTCGCGAGCGATCGTGAATCCGGCCTTGGCGAGCGTGGATCTGACGACTCTCGGTTCGAGCGGTCCATCGGCGGTGACGCGGGCGCTCGACACGGCTCCCGGGTTCAGGTCGACCACGACCCCCTCGACGCCCTCCAGGCCACCGAGAGCGCTCGTCACGGTCTCGACACAGCGGTGACAGGTCATTCCATCGATGCGCACTTCGAACTGAACCGACATGAAACTGCCCTTCAGTAGGACTTCGGTGGTCGCCCAAAAATATCACCGAACGAGCGGCCGCGAGGTCGGTTCGCGGCGGTCGGCGCTCAGGCCGTGACCTGTGCGAGCCCACGACCGACGAACAGCACGCCGAAGGCGAGGAGCACCACGATGCTGATCACGTGGTTGTGGGCGAGGAGCCATCCGGTCGCGGACCGGAGCCAGCCGCGGCCACGCTCGCCGGCAAGGACGAACACGAGCAGAGGGACGACGAAGTCGATCATGCTCGCCGCCAGCAGCAGCACGATGCCGCTGATCTGCGCACTGAGTCTCACATCGGCGGTGACCACGATGCCCAGACCAGAGACCAGGATGGCCACGTTGGGGTTCACCACCGCCAGCAACAGGCCGGCGACGAGCACCAGGCCGACGGACGGATCACGTAGTCCCGAGACCCAGCCGGGCTCCTCCGTGGCCGCCCGGTGCGTCGCCCGCGCCGAGGCAGCACCCGCAGCCGACTGCAGCCGCGGCCGGAGCCACGACATGACCGCCACGGCGAGGAAGATGACGCCGACGACGATGCTCATCCAGCCGCGAGTCGTCGCCGGATCGTCATTGGCGGCCTCGGCCGCACGCCCAGCAGCCAGCGCGGCGACTGACAACACCCCGTAGACAGCGAGGAACGGCAGCGCCAGCGCGACGACGTTGCGGAACGGGTGCGAGGACCCGAGCAGCAGCAAGCAGGCGACAACCGCAGCCGGGGTGACCGCCAGCCCCACCATCTCCGGCAGCAGCTGCCCGGCGAGTTCCCACATAGGCACAACCTCGCCACCCGCCCGGCCGCCGTCCTCACCCCTTCCGGGCGAAACCGGTTCAGTCGCCTGCGCGTACGACGCAGCGGAACCCGACGTGCGAGGTCGTGTCCCGCACCCCGTGCCCCTGGCGCGCGGCGGGCCGGTAGCGCCGGCAGTACTGCGGCGAGCACAGGTGCGACCCGCCCTTCGTCACCATCCGATCAGTCTCCTTGACCTTCTCGGCGCCGGTGCCGGGGCGCTGGCTGCCGCCGCAGCACGAGGGCGCAGCGACGTCGACCTGCCGCGAGGGCGCACCCGCCCCGGCCCGGCCGTGAGGTGGGGCCATGAGGTCACGATGGTCAGGGGTCCAGGGAGTGCGGGTCCATTCCCACACGTTGCCGACCATGTCGTACAGACCATGCCCGTTCGCCGGGTAGGAGGCGACCGGGCTGGTGCGGTCGTGGCCGCGCGGGTCTTCGCTGCGCCACGGCCACTGTCCCTGCCAGGTGTTCGCCATCAGCCGCCCGCCCGGGGAGAGCTCGTCACCCCACGCGTAGTCGGCGCCGACGAGGCCACCGCGGGCGGCGTGCTCCCACTCGGCCTCCGTCGGAAGCTCCTTGCCGGCCCAACGGGCGTACGCCACGGCGTCCTCCCAGCCGACGTGCACGACCGGGTGGTCCGGGATCTCGGTCCAGTCCGCCACCTGGCGTCCGGGCCGGCTCCCCACGTCGGCTGCGGGGCCGTCGGGGTGGCGCCACTGGGCACCGGGCTGCCAGCGCCACCACCGGGTCCAGTCGTGCAACGGGACCGGCCCCGGCGCCTGGGTGAACACCTGCGAACCAGGCACCAGCAGCGCCGGGTCGGCACCCGGGAAGTCGGCCGGGTCGAGATCGCGCTCGGCGACGGTGACATACCCGGTGTCGTCCACGAAGGCGGCGAACTGCGCGTTCGTCACCGGGTGCAGATCCCACCACACGTCGCCCACGGAGACCTCGACCACCGGGTGCTCCTCGGGGTAGAACCGGTCGCTGCCGACGAGGTCCAGTCCGCCGGGGACCAGCACCTGCCCGGTTCCGGCGGTTGGTGAGGTCTCGACCTGATGGGAGCCCATCTCTCAACATCCTCCGGTAGAAGCGTGGGGTATCCGCGATGCGTCGAGCGTAGGAACGGGACGGCCCCCGACGCACCACCCGAGACGGGTGAGGCACCGGGCAGGGCCGCGGCTTCAGTCCAGCAGCGCGGCGAGGTGGCCGGCGACGCTCGAGGGATCCAGGCCGAGGGCGCCCTGGCCGACCGTCATCTCGGTCACCATCCGACCCGGCTCCTCGGCCGCCGTCCAGGGTCTGCTGAACGCGAGCGACTGCTCCTCCATCTCAGCGAGGAGACGGGTGTTGACCTGGTCCGGGTCGCCCGCGGCGTACAGCAGGAAGGTGTTGGTGTGCGGCACGGGTGGCTGGACGCTGATGGACGCCGGAAGCGCGGCAGCCAACGCCCTCCCCCAGATCACGCACTGGCCGATGTGCGGGAGCCGGTCCCGCAGGCCGACCAGCGCGGCGACCGCCTCGGCGGTGGACCGGTAGAGGGTGCCGCCCATCCGGTGCCGCCACAGCCGGGCCTGCGCAACGAAGTCCTCATCGCCCAGCAGCGCCGCGCCGGCGAGCCCGCCGAGACCCTTGTAGAAGCTGGTGTAGACGGTGTCGGCGAGCCCGGCGATGTCCGCCAGCGGCTTGCCGAACCACTGCTGCGACTCCCAGATCCGGGCGCCGTCGAGATGGAACGCGATCCCGCGCTCGCGGCACGCCTCGGCCAGCTCCGCGAGCTCGTCGAAGGTCGGCAGCAGGCAACCGGCGTCGCGCAACGGGATCTCGACCAGACACGCAGCCAGCGGCCCCGGGATCGCGTCCAGGTGAGCCTTCGTCGGAGTCGTACGCCCGGTGGTGAGGTGTTCGATCAACAGGCCCTGAAGGATCCTCGGGCCGTCGTCCTCGTGGACGAGCAGGTGCGAGAGGTCGGGCATCGCGACCCGCCGGTTGCCCGCGTTGTCGGCGTGGATCCGCAGCGCCACCTGCTGCGCCATCACCCCCGAGGGGAAGAACGCCGCCGGCTTCCCGAGCAGCTCGCCGACCTCAGCCTCGAGCCGCGCCACCGGCCCCCGCTCGGCATAGACGTCCCACTCCTCGATCCCCAGCTCCCGGCACGCCTCGGCCAGCCCGTCGAACACCTCCGCCGGGCTCGCGTACGCCGGGAACACGCTCTCGCGGCAGGCGATCATCGCCGCCCGCAGCTGCTGCTCCAGAGACTGCTCAGTCGCCGTCCCCACCGCCGTCGACCGCCTCTCCGCCACCTTCGGGGCCGCGCGGGATCACGTCCTCGAGCTGGTAGGCGATCGTCTCCTCCAGCGGCACCGACGGCGGGAGCTTGCTGAAGTCTTCCGGGGGCTGGTTCGTCATCTCCCGAGTATCGCCCCAACTCGGTGCTCCGTGCTCGGAATCGAGGCAGCTGCGCCCATGGGTAGTTCGACCCACTACCCACCGCAGGCGAATGCGCCGTACGACCGACGCGGAGCGGCGAGGTGCGGACCTAGCGTCATCAGCATGGAGACCACACACATCGAGACGATCATCATCGGCGCGGGCCAGGCGGGCCTGGCGACCGGCTACCACCTGCGCCGTCGCGGCCGCCCGTTCGTGATCATCGACGCGAACGCACGGGTCGGCGACAACTGGCGGCGTCAGTGGGACTCGCTCCGGCTCTACTCCCCCGCCAAGTACGACTCCCTGCCGGGCATGGCGTTCCCGGCGAAGAGATGGTCCTTCCCCGGAAAGGACGACGTCGCCGACTACCTGGAGACGTACGCCCGCACCTTCGAGCTGCCGGTGCGGCTCGAGACCCGGGTCAGCGGGC
This sequence comes from Nocardioides sp. NPDC006303, assembly GCF_040613175.1. NCBI lineage: Bacteria > Bacillati > Actinomycetota > Actinomycetes > Propionibacteriales > Nocardioidaceae > Nocardioides > Nocardioides sp. NPDC006303. The sequence goes on along the minus strand of NZ_JBEXRR010000005.1, from coordinate 180,344 downwards.
TCGAGCGGGACGGTGACGGCTTCCGGGTGACGACGGACCGGGGCACCTGGACCTGCGACAACGTCGTGGTCGCGACCGGCTCCTTCGGCCGTACGCCGAACGTCCCGGCCATCTCGGCGCAGCTCGACCCGTCGATCCTCCAGCTCCACTCCAGCGAGTACCGCCGTCCCGGGCAGCTGCGCGAGGGCCCGGTGCTCGTCGTCGGCGCCAGCCACTCCGGCTGCGACATCGCCTTCGAGGTCGCAGAGTCCAGGGCGACGATCCTGGCCGGACGCGACTGTGGCGAGATCCCGCCGCGCCTGGACTCGCCGGTCATGCACGTGATCTTCCCGGTGCTGCTCTTCGCATGGCGTCACGTCATCACCCGGCGTACGCCGATCGGCCGCAAGGAGATGCCTGAGGTCCGGCGCCACGGCGGGCCGATGCTGCGGGTGAAGCGCTCGGACCTGGCCGACCGCGGCGTCGAGCGGGTCACCTCGAGGGTCGAGGAGGTCCGCGACGGGCTGCCCGTGGTCGACGGCGCTCCGCGCGAGGTCGCCAACGTCGTATGGGCCACCGGTTTCCGGCAGGTTTTCGACTGGATCCACCTGCCGGTGCTCGACGAGGACGGCTGGCCGCGGGAGATGCGCGGCGTGGTGGCGGAGGCCGAGGGGCTGTTCTTCTGCGGCCTCAGCTTCCAGTACGCCTTCAGCTCGATGCTCCTGGCGGGCGCGGGACGCGACGCTGCTTTGGTCGCCGACCGGGTCACGGCCCGGATGCAGCAGGCCGCACCCCACTCACTGGCCGCCTGATCCGAGTACGCTCTCCAGTGGAGGTGCCTGCCGTGGCCGACGTCCTGCTGGAGAGCGCCCGCGCCGACTTCGTCCGCGGTGACTGGGGCGCGGCGTACGCAGCCTGGTCGGGAGCCGACCCGGAGGCGCTCTCGGCCGAGGAGCTCGAGGACTTCGCTGTCGCCGCCGAGCTGACCGGACACCACGACGACACCGTCACCGCCCTGCACCGAGCGTTCCGCAAGAGCCAGGACGCCGCCGACCTCGGCCGCTCGGTCCGCTGCGCCTTCCGGATCACGATGACCGCCCACGTCCACGGGGAGAGTGCCCTGGCCCGCGGCTGGACCTCACGTGCGGAGAGCCTGGTCGCCGACCTCGACGACGGTGTCGAGCTCGGCTGGGTCGACTTCCTGCGGATGTTCCGCGCGTTGAGCGCCGGCGACTTCGCCACCGCGGGCGGCTTCGCCGACGAGGTCGCCGAGCGCGGCCGGCGCTACGGCGAACCCGACCTCACCGCGCTGGGGCTCTGCTCCCAGGGCCGGATGGCGCTCTACTCCGGCCGGGTCGCCGAAGGCCTCGCCCTGCTCGACGAGTCCATGATCCGGGTGATCGCGGGCGAGGCCTCCCCGGTCGTCGCCGGGCACGTCTACTGCACCGCGATCGAGGGTTGCCAGGAGATCAGCGACTTCGGCCGGGTGGCGGAGTGGACCGCGGCGCTCGAACGCTGGTGTGCGGCCCAGCCCGGGCTGCTGACGTTCACCGGCCAGTGCGCGGTCCACCGTGGCCAGCTGCTGCGGCTGCACGGCGAGTGGCAGCAGGCCCTGGAGGAGTTCGAGCACGCGACCCGCCGCTACCAGGAGGTGCATGCACCGGACGCGGCCGGGCTGGCGGCGTACGAGGCCGGCGAGGTGCTCCGGCTGCGCGGCGAGTACACCGAGGCGGATGCCGCCTACGAGCGCGCGGCCGACCGAGGGTTCGACCCCCAGCCGGGCCTCGCGCTGCTCTGGTCGGCTCGCGGCCAGGGCGCGGCGGCGCTCGCCGCCATCGAGCGGCTGCTGGTCGAGACCGATGGTCCCGTGCAGCGATGCCGGCTCCTGCCAGCGGCCGTCGAGGTGCTGCTAGGTGCCGGCGAGGCCGACCGGGGCCGACGGGTCGCGGACGAGCTGGACGGGCTCGCCGGACACTTCGGCTGCGTCTGGCTCGAGGCCGCCGCCGCGCACGCGCACGGCGCGGTCGAGCTCGCCGCGGGAGACCCCGCCGGCGCCCTCCCCTACCTACGCAAGGCCCAGCAGCTGTGGGCGCGGGCCGAGGCCACGTACGAGCGGAGCCAGGCGCGGCTGCTGACCGGGCGCGCACTGGCCGGCGTCGGTGACACCGAGTCGTCCCGGCGCGAGCTCGAGGCGGCACGTACGGTCTTCCGCCAGATCGGCGCCCGGCCCGCCGCCGACGAGGCCGACGGTCTGCTCGCCCCCACATCCCTTCCCGCGGGCCTCACCGCCCGCGAGGCCGAGGTCCTCCGTCTGGTCGCCTCCGGCCGCAGCAACGCCCAGATCGCCGCCGACCTGGTCCTCAGCGAGAAGACCGTCGCCCGGCATCTCTCCAACATCTTCACCAAGCTCGACGTCCGGTCCCGCACCGCCGCCACGGCCTTCGCCTTCGAGCACGGCGTGGTCTGACCACGGGCGTTTCCGACCTCTGGGGGCGGATGGATTTCACCCGGACTGGATGAGGACGCCACGACCTGGCCCGTCGAGGATGACGGTGCGAGGGACAGGGAGGGCCACCGCCATGCACCAGGCACTGACGCGTCGGTCGACCCGGCTCAACCTCGTCGCTGCCGTCGCCTTCGTACTCGGTGGCTCGTTGTTCGCCCTCGGGGCGGCTTTCGCCCAGCTCGGGGTGGCCCTGCCGACCGTCAACGTCACGTACCTGGTCGGGGGCTGCTTCTTCTCGCTCGGCGGCTACGTCTCGATCCTGCTCGCCGACAGCGCCGACCACTCCGACAACGCAGACACCGATGAGCGCATGCCCCGGCCGGGCCTCCGGTCGCGCCCGCTCAGCTGGCTGAGCGCCTTCGTGCTGTTCGCGGGGACGCTGTTCTTCGCCGTCAGCCTGATCGCCGCCTTCGCCGCCGGCCTGACGCCCCGTCAGTCCGACGGGTGGATCTGGCTCCCCGACATGACCGGCTGCGTCTGCTTCCTGGTCTCCGGTCACCTGGCGATGCTCGACGTGGGCGCGGGGCACGTTCGGGTGCTGACCCACCTGGTCGGCTGGTGGGTCGTCGCGGTCAACCAGCTCGGGTCGGTCCTCTTCTTCCTCGCCGGCATCGCCGCCTTCACCCGCCCGGCGACCTCGAGCGCGATCGATACCGGGCTCGTCAACTGGGGGACGTTCGCCGGAGCAGCGTGCTTCGCGGTCGGCGGGGTCATCCAGGCATTCGACACTCCCACTCCGACAAGAACGGTGGTTCAGCAATGACACGACTCAGCGACACAGAGGCCGAGGGGCTCTACGGCAACCGGTTCCTGACCGAGGCGGCCCCGTCGACCGCCTTCCCCGAGACCGGAATGCGCCCCGTAGAAGCGATGCGCCTGATCGGCGAGGACCTGGTCATGGAAGGTGACCCGCAACGCAACCTCGCGACGTTCGTGACCACGTGGATGGAGCCCGAAGCGCAGCGGATCATCGCCGAGAACCTGCACCGCAACTTCATCGACCACGCGGAGTACCCCATCTCCGCCGAGATCGAGCAGCGCTGCGTACGGATGCTCGCCGACCTCTACCACGCCCCCGGCGAGACGACCGGCTGTCGCACCCAGGGCTCGTCCGAGGCGATCATGCTCGGCGCCCTGTCCCTGAAGTGGAAGTGGAAGCAGCGCCGGCAGGCCGCGAACGCCTCGGTGGACCGGCCCAACCTCGTGTTCGGCGGCGACGTCCACGTCGTATGGGAGAAGTTCTGCCGGTACTTCGACGTCGAGCCGCGGATCGTCCCGCTCGAGGAGAAGAGGTACACCATCGGCCCCGATGACGTGGCGCCCCACCTCGACGAGAACACCATCGGCGTGGTGGGTGTCCTGGGCACGACGTTCACCGGGCACATGGACGACATCGTCGGGATCAACCAGCTGCTGCTCGACGTCAAGAAGGACAAGGGCCTGGACATCCCGCTGCACGTCGACGCGGCCAGCGGTGGCTTCGTGTGGCCGTTCCTCTACCCCGACTCCCCCTGGGACTTCCGCCTCGAGCAGGTCCGCTCTATCAACGTCTCCGGACACAAGTACGGGCTGGTCTACCCCGGGATCGGCTGGCTGGTGTTCCGCGAGAAGTCCGACCTCGCCGAGGAGCTGGTGTTCTACGAGAACTACCTCGGCAAGACCGACGCGACGTTCACCCTGAACTTCTCGACGGGTGCGGCGATGGTGCTGGCGCAGTACTACAACTTCGTCCGTCTGGGCCGCGACGGCTACACGTACGTGATGAAGCAGATGCAGCAGAATGCCAAGGCGCTGGCGAAGAACCTCCGCGACAGCGGCCGGTTCGAGGTGATCGGCGACGACCTCGAGCAGCTCCCGCTCGTGGCGTTCCGGCTCACCGGCGACCGCACGACGTACGACGAGTCCGACATCGCCTGGCAGCTCTCGGCCGAGCGCGGCTGGATGGTGCCGGCGTACACGCTGCCGCCCAACGCGGAGAACGTGAAGATCATGCGCGCGCTGGTCAAGGAGACGATGAGTCGCGAGCAGGTCGAGCGGCTCACCCGCGACCTCGCCGACGCCTGCGCGACCCTGGACGAGAAGGGTGGCGCCCATCCGTCCGAGCGGGCGCAGGTCAAGCGAGGCACCGGGTACTGAAGACTCGCTTCCCTGTCGCCACGCCCGACGTCACTGCTTCTTCACTCGCAGCGTGGCGAACACGTCGTTCGCCAGCTTCTCGCACTTCTTCTCTGTGTAGAACTCTCCCCGGCACTCGATGACCGTGTTGATGCCGGCGGCCTCGTTACCGCCCTTGCGCATGACAACCCCGATGTAATCCCACCGCCAGGTGAGGATCTTGCGTCGCTGGTTCTTGAACTGCGACTCGTCGCCCGAGGCGATGACGTCGTAGACCACACCGTCCTTGGTGATCGACGGCTTCTGAGTCGCCGGGCCGAAGATCTGCTCGCGCTCCAAGTCGATCTTGACGACCTCACGACGCATGTAGTCGACGTCAAGGTCATTGCCTTCGGCGTGCGGGTCGTAGCTGTGGATCTCCAGACTGACTGTCGCCTTGCTCTTACGCTGGTCGGGATCACTTTCGTCATAGACGAGGGCGGCACTCTTGGAAATCCGTTCGTCCAAGGCTCCTGCCGGCATCACCGCGTCGTCCTCGCCCTCCGGCACCGCCGTCCACCCCTTGCCCGGCAGCCTGACCGTGGCTGACTTGTAGGACACCGAGGTCGCCGCCGGCCAAACGTCGGGCGTGGGCGACCCCGACGGCCCCCGAGAACAGGGCACCGACCAGGAGAGGCATCCCTCCTCTGACGGACTACTCGACGGACTACTCGTTGGCTCGGCCTTGCCGGCCGAGGCCCCTTCGCCCCCTTGGCATGCCGTCGCAAACAAGGAGAGCGCGACGATCGTCGTCGCTACACGCCAGAACTTGAACTCGGCCACCCGATTGACCCCTTCACAAAGCGCTCATGTAAGTAAAGCCGATTCAATCCGTGGCCAAGCTGATGGTCAAGCACCAGGTACTACGACGCGGCCACCCGACGAGGGCAAGGCCACGGATCCGGCAAAAGATCAACGTTGCCTTTACCCGGACCGCCGCTCATAGTTGGCCCCCGGAAACGGAAGGCGGGGGTACGTGGGCGAGCAGGGCAGGGTCGGTCAGGTCGAGGCGGAGCAGCGGTCTGTCGACGCGATGTACGCGCTTCTTCACAACGAGGTGAGCGCGAGACGGGCAGCACAGGAGCGGGCGGTTGCGGCGCCTGTCGATGGGGCGAGCGAGCGGTATGCCAGGGACCTCGAGGTCGAGCGGCTCACCGAGAGCATTCGACAGCTGCAGGCGGCGGAGCACTCGCTGTGCTTCGGGCGGATCGACCGCTCGGATCAGGGCGAGTCGCTGCACATCGGTCGGATCGGGCTGCGCACCGAGGCCGGCAACCCGCTGCTGATCGACTGGCGGGCCGAGGCCGCGCGCCCGTTCTACGCGGCGACGATGGCCGCACCGATGGGCGTACGCAGGCGCCGCCACTTACGCCTCGACGGCCGCAATGTCGTCGATGTCAACGACGAGATTCTCGACGGTACGTCGCCGACGGCCGTGGACCTCGTCGGGGACGGCCCGCTCGTGTCGGCCTTGAGCACGGCGCGGACCGGGCGGATGCACGAGGCCGCGGCGACCCTTCAGGCCGAGCAGGACGAGATCGTACGGTCTCCCCATCGCGGGGTCATGGTCGTCGATGGCGGTCCCGGCACCGGCAAGACCATCGTCGCCCTGCACCGCGCGGCCTACGTGCTGTACGCATTCGCGTCGATCGCCGACCAGGGTGTGCTCGTCTTCGGGCCGAACCGGCGGTTCCTCACCTACATCTCCGAGGTGCTGCCCTCGCTCGGCGAGAACGACGTACGGCTGGCGACCATGTCCGATCTGGTGGGCGTCGAGGCGACGCGGACCGAGCCGGACCACGTCGCCCGGTTCAAGGGGCGCGCGGCGCTCGCCGACGCCCTCGCTCGGTTGGTGCGGGACCACCAGCCCCACGGCGTACCGCTGGAGCTGAAGACCACCCATGACACGGTGAGACTCGACCCGGCCGTGGTCGACGCCGCCCGGCGCCAGGCGCTGCAGGGCGACATCGGGCACAACCGCGCTCGCGAGCTCTTCACCGAGTACGTCGTCGACGACCTGGTCAACGAGCTGGAGCGGCGTACCGCGAAGGAGATCTCCGACTTCGAGGAGGAGCTGGAAGCGCACCTGGGCATCGATCTCGACCGCTACACCGGCAACGATCCCTCGACGGATGATCTGGACATCGACTGGGACAGCATCCGCGACGATCTCCTCGGCGACCCGTCCATCGATCGGGCGATCACCCGGGTCTGGCCCCGACTCGTCGCCGACGATCTCGTCCGCAACCTCCTGAACGACCTCGGCGTCGACCGTGGCGATGGGTGGAGCGACGCAGACCTCGCTCTCCTGGACGAGGCCCGCGCCCTCGTCGACGGCGCCCCCGAGACGACCTACGGCCACATCGTGGTCGACGAGGCCCAACAACTCTCCGAGATGCAATGGCGCGCCCTGATGCGCCGCTGCCCGAATCGGTCGATGACGGTCGTCGGCGATCTCGCCCAAGCGGGCCCCTCGACCACCCTTCGTACCTGGGACGAGGCCCTGGAGCCGTTCGTCGGCGAGCGGTTCGCCCACCACAGACTGACGGTCAACTACCGTACGACGACCGAGATCCTGCTTGCGACCGAACCGCTGCTGGCTGAGATCGCCCCGGATCAGCGGCTCTCCAGATCCATCCGGCACGGAGAGCAGCCAAGCATCCTCGACGTGACCGAGGAGAGCCTCCGCTCCACGCTGAGCGCCCTGATCACCGAGATCGCCGACGAGCACCCGGGCGAGCTGATCGGAGTCATCACCACCACCGAGCGCTCGCAGGCTCTGGAGGCCGAGGTGCACAGAGCCGGCGCCACCATCGTCGCCGCCCGCGAGGCTCGCGGGCTGGAGTTCGACACCGTGATCATCGTCGACCCTTCGGGCGTACGAGCCGCCGGTGACGCCGGCCCGCGCGACCTCTACGTCGCCCAGACGCGCGCGACCAAACGCCTCCTCAGCCTGGAGCTACGATCTCGATCGTGAGGTCCACGGCCCGCCCCGCCGGGCGACGACCCCGTCCTCACCTTGGCCGAAGGAGCCTGATGTCCGCCGTTCACGTACCTTCCGGGTCCTCCGAGGGGGACTACATCCGCACACCGAGCGGCGTCCTCGTCCCCGCCGAGATCGACGCCTTCCACCGCCATCTCCACCACGTGGCGCCCTCCGGCCTGGTCGACCAGACCGGACAGACCTCGGGCATGCGGCGGCTCGAGGCGGTCAGCGGCAAGACCGTCGGCGCGAAGAACCTGTGGATGGGCCAGACCCATGTCCCCGCCTCGACCGCCTCAGCCAACCACCACCACGGCGCCTCCGAGACCGCGATCTACGTCGTCTCCGGCAACCCGGTCTTCGTCTTCCTCGACACCGAGGGAGACGAGCCCGTCGAGACCCGCGTGGAGACGGGCCCCGGCGACTACGTCTTCGTGCCGCCGTGGGTCCCCCACCGCGAGGAGAACCCCGACACCGACACCGAGGCCGTCGTCGTGATCGCCCGCACCACGCAGGAGGCGATCGTCGTCAATCTCGACGGGCTCGACTGGTCCGAGGTCCGTCTGCGCAACGACTGATGGACGAACGTACGCCTCTTGCCTCGCTCAGATGGAGGCCAGGAGGCCCTGGGTGAATCCGGTGGACATCAGTCGAGGGGAATTCAACGTCGCCGGTCTCGGCGGTCGTCTCGGCGGTCCTCACGGCGATCACCCCGCCGGCGTACACCGTGGGTGACGACGGCGGCCGTACCTACGACAGCGGCTGTTCTGGCAACCGGTGCGGGGCCGATGACTCCCCGTCGTGCTCTGCGTCCCAATGGCATGTCAGTCCTCCTCCTCAAGATCTGCTTCGATGGCGGCCAGAATCGCCTGAACGGGGATACGGCCACTCGCGACGAGCTGTCCCCCGGCGTGACGCACCGCGGATCCGAACGGTGCGGCCCAGGTGTTCTCCCAGACCAGCAGCGCGGCGGTGCTGCCCGGCTCGACGGCTGCCGAGACGGACTCCACGTCCTCCTGGCTCAGCAGGTTGGCCATCTCGGTCTCGTAGGCCCGGATGCCCCCGATCTCGCCCTCATCGAGGTCGCTGATCTCGAACGCATCGAACGATCCGTCCTCGTCCTTACGGATCATCAGCAGGTCGAGGATCCGGATGATCCCTCGGTCGACGAGGTCCATCAGTGTCGGCGCGATCTCACCGTTGAACCGGCTGCCGGGGAACTCCACGACGATCCAGTCGACAGGACCGAGCTCGTCAAGGGTTTCACTCTCGTGCAAGGTCATCTGGTCGGTCATGCCACCACCTCCTGGGCACCCCTGTGGCGCCGCGTCCCTGTCATCATCGGCGGCGGAGCCATCTCGATGCGTCATCCGATGTGGATGACTCGGGCGGCGTTCCCCTGACAGAGCCGGACGCCTTCGGCCCCTGTGGGCGTCGTCAGCGCTACGGGGAGTCCGATTGGGCGCGGTTGAGGAAGTCCGAGAGCGGTCCCGGCATCTCAGCGCTCCGGTCGCCCCAGTCGTAGACGACACAGGTCTTGGCGATCAAGTCGTGGAAAGAACGATGTTCACGCTGCACCACGATCAGGAGCAGGCCGATCCCGAAGAAGACCACGCTGAGGGGAAACACCAGCGTCCTGACGAACATGGTGCGCACCCCTGGTGCAGCGCCGTCGGCGCGTACGACGCGCAGTCCGGCCAGTCCCTTCCCGATCGTCCGGCCGGTGATGGCGAGGCTGATGAAGACGTACGAGAAGGCCCAGATCGCGAAGGCAGCGATCCCGAGCAGGGTCGAGCGATCGCCGGTGAGCGACATGGACGTGAACATGTCGAGCAGGTAGCCGAACCCGGCGACGCCCAGCGTGTAGAGGCCGGCGATGAGAAGGCCGTCGATGGCAGCGGCAGCCGCCCTGCTGATCGCCCCCGCATAGTGTCCGGACACCGAGCGGCGCACCCGGCGGGTCATCGTCCTGCCGTTCCCGGGTCGGGCGCCCCTCGTCGGGCCGCAACCAGGTTGGGCGGCCCTTCCCGTCGCTCGTCCTCGCTCCGTCGCATCAGCCGGTCCACGATCCGGTCGACGACGACATCGAGCCCCACCAGCTGTCGCCGGGCGAGGTCAAGAGCGGAACCAGCCATCGAGTAGGTACTCTCCGCGACGATGTCGGGGATGCCGGAGCGGCGTACGAGCGCCTCGAGGTCGACGTTCCTCAGCAGGGCGTCCAGGTCTACGTCGGCGAGGAGAGTGTTGAGGTCGACCCGTGCGAGCAACGCATCCATATCGACCCGCGCCAGGACCGCGTCGAGGTCCACTCGGCTGAGCAGCGCGTTGAGGTCGACGTGTTCCAGGACGATATCGGGGTCGACGGTGACGACGACCCTTTCCGTCACCGCGCCGGCGACCCGGCCAAGGAGCCTCTTGCCGTTCTGACGACCCTCGGTCATGACGTCGCCGGCTCGGACACGTGGAGCGTCACGGCGATCAGCCGGTCAACGACTCGAGGGCGACGACCGCGACGGACACGTCCTCGATCCAGAGGTCGTCGCCTCGTCGTGCGCGCAAGATTCCCATCGCAGGTTCCGCCTCCTCCAGTCGTGGATCGAAGGAAGCCTAGAGCCGCCTGATCTGTCTCTCATCACCCATCTCGTGTGATTCGGCGGCCTCGACGTGGCCTCACGCAGGGCCGTGGAGCGCCGCGGGGGCGTTGCCGGGATCGTCCTTCAGACGCTGGCGGCGGGTCTCGATGGGTGGGCCATGGACCTCCCTCCGCTAGCTGCGTCAGTCCGGTGCACGGGCAGGCGAGGGTGAGAACTCCTGCAGTTTCTCGCGGCCACCCTTGACGATGAGGCAGGAGGACTCCGGCACCTCCCGCCACGCGCCCCGCAAGTCGCCCAACGGTTCGGACACTACGAGGCGTGCGTCATCGGAAAGCTGATGCAGTACTGGGTTGTCGGGGTATTGGAGACGGAGTGTGGCGACGTCGGCGTTGTGGAACAGCGATCGGGACCTACCCTCGCTGGAGTATCGGAATGCCCACGTGGTTTCCCCGTCGGTGGTCGCCACCGACATCTGGGTCGGGTATTCGACTCCGTGGCGTCGCCCCGTCTCCTCGATGAGGCCAACTGCCTGAGCCACCGCTTCCGGCGGGTTCTCTTGGAGTCCGAAGGTCAGGGCGAGGAAGAAGAACAGCTCCGAGTCCGTCGATCCCTCGATGTCGGGGAACAGCCCGGGCTCGACGGCCAGGGTCAGGTCACGCTTCAGCAACGGGAAGTCGGCGATGGCCCCGTTGTGCATCCAAAGCCAGCGGCCGTGGCGGAAGGGATGGCAGTTGGTCTGCTGGACCGCCGTGCCGGTCGTCGCTCGGATGTGCGCGAAGACCCGACCGGCGACAGCGTGGGCCGAGAGCTCTCGGAGGTTGCGGTCGTTCCAGGCGGGCTCGATGCTGTGGTAGGTCCCTGGGGTGTCCTGGGCGCCGTACCAGCCGACACCGAAGCCGTCACCGTTGACCGTCTCCACGCCCAGCCGTGAGTGCTTGCTCTGCACCACGAGCGAGTTCTCCGGCTTGAACAGAAGGTCCTCCAGGAGCACCGGTGAACCTGAGTATGCGAGCCAACGACACATGTCAATCTCCCCTCTCCGCCCCCGACATATATCGGAGCGCGACTGCTCCAGTACAACAGCGAAGGCGGGCCCAGCGGATCACCCGTAGCGGATAGCGGCGGACCCGAACCGGCAGCGTGGTGCGGTCGGACAGACGACCACGCCCGACCACCCGCTACGCGAGATCGGAGGCAGGGCAGGGAACACCGGTCACACCGACCCCCGCCGTGACGCAGGGCTACCTGTACCCGGATCACCACCCTTGAGGGCTGGTGGAGACGCACTTCGACCTCGTGAGCCCAGAATGGGCCCATGGCCCCGCCAACGGGCAAGGTGGTGGACCTCGCAGACAGGCGCAAAAACGCCCCTGCCCTGCGATTCAGGTCAGGGGCGATTCTGTCGGGCTGACAGGAATTGAAAGCGCGGGAATCTCCTCCGGCCAATTCCGGGCCTGACCTCGCAAAACGCCGCCTGACCTGCCGATACATGGCTGAGTGAGCTTTGACAGAGACTGACAGAAACCGTCACAGGCAGACATGCTTCGTGGCAATTTCGTGGCAGACGTTCTACCGTCGAACGGCGGGATCATCCTCGTGGTCCCTTGACCGTGGCACCGCCATTGGCCGCCGTGATGTTACCCATCACGCTCACTCACCCTAGCCAACGGTGGTGACCGTGTCGCGCCACCACGTCCGAAGGGAGTCACCGCATGCCCGAGCGTCGCTTCGGCAGTATCCGCAGGATGCCTCTGCGGACAGACAAGCCCGGCTCCCCCACCGGCCGCTGGCAGATCAGGTATCGCTGCCCAACGTGCCGGGTGACACATCCTGGCGAACTGACCTTCGAGCATCCCGCCAGGCTGGAACGGACGCCCGCCTACCCGGCAGGTGTCCCTGGCCGTGCGCTGAAGAAGCTCGAGAGCGTCCGGGACGACATTGAGCGCGCTCAGCTCGCCGGCGTGACATATCGCTGCTTCCGCACAGAAAGCGACGCCGACGACGATGAGGTCAGCGGTGGCGACCACGGCCTCCCTGACGCCGCCGTAACCACGTTCGAGGAGTACGCCCGGACGTGGCAAGCGGCGCGTGCCGTCACCAAACCTCTGAAGGCTCGGACATTGGTCGAGAACCTCCGCCTCCTTGGGAACGAGGTCTTCCCGACCTTCGGTCGAACCCCGATCACGAAGATCGCGGTCGAGGACGTCGATCGCTGGTGGGCGAAGCTCCTCAAGAAGCATCCTGCTCGCAACAAGCGCAACCGGGACGCCTACGGGATCCTTAAGCAAGCGATGGGCGCCGCCGTCCGCGACCGGCGGTATCCGGCCGTCGTGTCGAACCCGTGCCAGGTAGACCCTGACGACATCCCGAAGTGCAAGTCGAAGAAGATGCAGATCGCGACCATCGAAGAGATCGAGGCGCTCGCTCTCGAGATGCCCGACCGCCTCAAGCTCCTCGTCTTCCTGGCAGCATGGTCCGGGCTCCGGTATGGCGAGCTCGTCGAACTGCGCCGCCGCGACATCGATCTCAGCAGCGACCTTCCGCTCCTGCGTGTCGAGCGGGCGTACAGCAGGGTTGACGGCAGGGACATCGTGGACGACCCGAAGTCGGAGGCAGGCAAGCGAAGCGTACGCATCCCCGATTTCCTCAAGAAGCCACTCCGCAAACACATCGCCACCTACGCCCAGCCCGGGCCCGACGGCCTCATCTTCACCGCCGCCCGACCTGCGAAGGGGTCTTGCATTTGCGGCTACGACGGCTGTATCGGTGGCCACCTGCTCCACGCGACCTTCCATCGCTCGTACTTCAGGCCGGCCCGCGCGAAAGTCGGGTGCCCGAAGCTGCGTGTTCACGACCTACGCCACACCGGCGCGACCCTCGCCGCCCAACACGGCGCCACCCTCGCCGAGCTCATGCGCCGAATCGGCCACAGCACTCCGCAAGCAGCGATGATCTACCAGCACGCCACCGACGAGCGCGACGAGGAGCTCGCCCGCCGCATGTCGAAGGCGGCACGCAAGGCAAAGAAGAAGGCCGCCAAGAAGGCGAAGGAAGTCGCGCCCAACGCTCCAGGGAACCGCGCCGCGTAGAGAACATGCCGGCAACCCGGCTGCCGCACGCTTCAGACCGGCTGCACCTTAACGGGATATGCTGGCCCTCGAGCCTCTCAGCGATGACCGGCACCTTGAACCTCGACTACACATCAAACTCAGCGCGACGGTCCGTTCATAAGCGCGGTGCGACCACGGTCCGTCGAACAATGCGCACGCACTCCAAAGACACAGACAACCACTCCTTGTAAGTCCGGCCTGAGAAATTGCGGCTCGCCGTCTGTCCGTGTCGACGCCACCCTCGGTGGTGGCAGTTCAGGAGTGCGCCATGCCGTTGACCGCTGTTCTCGACGGTCGACCCGTCTATGTCTTCGACCACGATGCCCCCGCGCTTGCACGCATCGCCAGCGCGGTGCGGAGTCATCACCAGTCCTTGCGCTGCCAGGACTGCGACCACACGATGACTGTTGTCATGCCGACCCGCCGTCGATGGCACTTCCGCCACACACTCGGCGCTCCAGCAGAGTGCCGCTACGTCCAGGCCAACGAGTCCGAGGACCACCGCGACCTGAAGCGCCGCATCTATGACATGTGCCGAGCACGCGGCTGGGACGCAGAGGTCGAATGGCACGTGCCGGGCACCAAGCGCCGCGCCGATGTCTGGGCACGGGACCAGCTAGGTCGGCAATTCACCTTCGAGGTTCAACTCTCGAAGATCGCGGACGGCACCAGCTATGCCCGCTCCCTCGACCATCTCCATGCCGGGCTCACGCCAGTCTGGCTCATCGCCGGTGACCTACGCTCGTGGGCGTTCCCCGACGGCGCGCGGCGAGTGCGCCTCCAGAGACACGGCGAGTGGGTGCTCACCGGGCTTGGACACGTGGCCCACGAAAGGGATCTCGGGTGGATCCCGAAAGGCCCTGACACTCCCCACGCTCGCAAGGCGCGCGTCTTTAGCCTCACAATGCTCCTACCGCTCCTGGACTCCCCATCGCCAACTCCGTCATCGCACCGACGTACGAGTCGATCAGCGCTTCAGCCGCCGTTGATCCCTAGACCTCAGCTCGCGCTGCCAGCCCCTAACCCGCCCGTCGGAGAGGTCAGGCGCTGGCCAACCCATCCCCTCGCCGAATGGTGCAGACCGAAGCGCCTCGGGCGGGTGGACCGAGCCAGGAGCGAGCGACAGAAGTCAGAGCGCTCTGTGATCATCGACAGACTGCGAACACTTGCAGGCGTTCTTGCTGTTGGATCCGTCGGTGACAGTTGTCGCTTCCAACGCATGTCTGACCTGCCCACGCCACACTGGACGCACGAGCATTTCGCTGTCGCGCTGATGGAGGTCTGGGCCCATCGGCACTGGCTCTGGGAGCACGGAGTGCCACCGGTCTGCGGCGGCTGCGGGCTGTCCCTTGACGGGGCGTTGATCGATAGCGGTGTCCACATCGGATGCCGCGCACCGCAGACGAGGTGATCTACCAGCACGCAACTGACGAGCGCGGCGACGAACTAGTCAGGCGCATGTCGAACTCGGCCAAGGAGCCGAGGAACGAGCGGGACAATCGCTACAGCACCATAGAGCCGTCAGACGAAGCCACTGCTTGATCTTCCGACTACACCGGTGTCCACGTCCGCGCGAGACCAGCTCCATCGCCTCTGCCTTGCCGACGCTCGGGCGCACTTCGAAGCTCTTACCCAAGTCGAGCAGGAGGAAGAAGCCAGGTGGGTGCAAGACACGATCGAGGCTTACGTCGCCTCCAAGATCCCGCTCACCGTTACCGCGTCCGCTCGCCTGCTGTCAGCCCTCCCCCACGGCCCGTGTGGGCAACCGCTTGGGCAGGTTAGCTTTGGCCCGCAACGAGGAACTCGCTGGGCGTCCCTTCCCACATGACGACAAGTTCATCACGTGCTCGAGTCGCGGCCACGTAGAGCAAAGACCGCTCACGCTGGACAAGGTCGGCACGTTCATCCTCGGAAAGGCCTCGAAGCAGGTACGCCGCGGGGAGCAAGTCAACATCGGCACCGAAGATGAGAACGTGGGTGAACTCCATGCCTTTGGCGCGGTGCATGGTCATGAGTTGTGGACGGCCAGACCGACCCGCGGTCCGGGTCACCAGTTGGACCCCGACGTCACGCTCTTCGAGACCACGGCCGACGCGATCAGCCATGCGCTGGTCTCGCACCAGAATGCCGATGGCCTCGCCGGGAACTCCAGCGTCCTGCCAGCCGCGGACCACAACAGCGGACCGATCGAGCTCATCAGTCAGGGAGCTCGTGGCAACCCGCGCGGGCTCAGGACCGCTTCGCGCCGAGCGGAATCCCGTCGCGTCCGCCGAGACCTCCTCGAGGTCGACGTACGGCTCGCCGGCCAGGATCGAGGTGGCGAAGCCCAGGACCTCGGCCGTGGTGCGGTAGTTGAGCGTGAGCCGTCGGGAGCGGCCGACGATCTTGATGCCATATCGACCCAGCACCACCCGCTGGCCGTAGATTCGCTGCTGCGCGTCCTCGGCGAGGAAGAGGTCATCGGCGCCCGGGGCAACCACCGATCGCAGGAACTGCCACCGGGTTGCACTGAGGTCCTGGCCCTCGTCAACTAGGACGTGATCGAAGACGGGTGCCTCGAGCGCAGCCGCGACGGCGCAGACTTCGCCGAAGTCGACCTCGCCGCTCACGGCGGCAGCGGCACGGAAGGCGCGTACGACCTCCCAGACCCGCTGGCGGTTGGCCCGGTTGAGGGCGACGCCTCGACCGGGGCGGCGGACGTGGAGGTAGTCGGCGAGTGTGGTGACCTTGTTCGGGAGTACGACGGCGGCGTACTCAGCCTCGAAGAAGATCGGCGAGCGAAGATCGGCGGGCAGGTCGGTGTCGGCCGTCGCGATGGCATCACGCCATGCCTTGTCGGTGTCGACCAAGCGACCAGTCGCACGGTTGCCCGGGCCAAGGACCCTCTCGACGGCGGTGTCCACATCGGACGGTTTGGCGGCCGTGAGGATCTGGTTGGCGACCTGGTCCACCCCGGCGACATAGATGCCAGGCTCGCCCAGGGCACTCGCAAGGCGTACGCCTGGGTCGAGATCCTTGAGCTGGCGCCGCATGCCCTCAGCAAGGTTGCGGGTATAAGTGGTCAGCAGGATCCGGGCATCCGGGTTGTCACGGGCAAGGCGGCGAGCGCGATGGACGAGTACGACCGTTTTCCCGGTGCCGGCACCGCCGGAGAGGCGGAACGGGCCGTTGTAGGTCTTCTCAACGTAGGTGCGCTGCTCGGGATGAAGGAAGATTCGCCACCTAGAAAGGTCGCCAGCCTCGATGACGCGGCGAAGTTCGGCGTCGTCCTCAAGCCAGGCGAACTGCATCTGACCAGCGGCGGTCTTCATCGCTGCGAGCAGGCGCTCATCCTCGGTCGCACCGGCAGCGACATCGGGCTGCTCGTCGAGTCCGAGCTCCTCACGGATCTTCGTGGGGGTCCCGCCTGCAGCGAGAGCGAGGAGCACGTCGCCGCGCCAACCGCCCGCGCGCTCGGCCAACTCCAGGAGTTGGTCATCAGAGGTCGCCGACCAAGCCTGGCGTACGAGCTCCTCGTCGAGTCCGAACGTGTCCACGACATAGGCCTCGTCCAGATCTGGCTGGGCCTTCGCTAGCACCGACGACGCGGTCGGTGTCGGCACCGCAGGGGCAGGCGCCGGCGTAACAGCAGCAGGGGCGGGCTCGACGAACTTCAACTCCGGAAGAGCGTTGACCGGGTTGGTGGTGAGCACGGCGGTCCGAGCGATCTCGTTGGCCTTGTCGTGCGGCCATACCCCCGTGTAGACGTAGTGGTCCTGCCCGGAGCCGGTGACTTTGAAAAGCACCGCACGGTAGAAGTCATCAACCCGCCCGGTACGGACCTTGGGGTCGGCAGAGCCCTTGATCGGCTCGATATGAAGGCCGACTGCGGTGTCATCGGCGTACAGCTTGGAGAGGAACGCCGATACCTTCTTGCCGATCGACGGATCGTGGCCGCCGTCCTTGACCGGAGCGAAGATCACCATGGGCATCAGCGGGACACTCCGTTCAGAGCTGCTTGGATCTCGTCGAGACTTGCTGAGACTACCTGCCATCCTTCGGCTGAGAGCAGGTTCCGATCCTCCTCATCGAGGCCGTCGACATCCACAACGATCCGATGATCGACAAAGGCGAACACAGGTACGCCGCCGACCTCGTGCCCGAGCTCGGGCACCTGATCCACACCCACATCTCGCAACGAGTTCAGCAGGGCAGTCTCGGAGGGTGTCGCCATCTCCAGCACAGGCCCCCATACCGCGTCGACCTTCGGCCCTTCGACCATCTCGGGAAGGATCTCCGCGCCTGTGGCGCCGGCAAGCGTGCGTGCGGTGATCGCCGTGCCCGTGATGCGGGCGCCGAGCAGATTGGAATACCGCAGCCAGCTCTGCCAGGCCCCCTTATGGTCTGGCCCGACATGCTCGTCATCGAGGACGAGCACGACATCGGTGGAATAGGTCGTCGGATCGAACCGGTTGAGCCAGACCAACGTGTCCTCACACCAAGCCCAAGCCGAGGGGCTCCCGGTCATTTCCTTGCCCGCCAGCAGGTCGACGGCGGCCGCGGTGAGATCGCCGGAGCCGGCATCGCCCTTGACCTGTGCCGGCCCTGCGACCAGAAACGGCAGCACCTTTCCGATGGCTTGAAGCCCGGCGAGATCGGCGTTCTGGATCCACCAGATGATCAGGTCCATCGCGGAGCCGCCGATCACGTCGACGTGTTCGGGCTTGAGGCCGACATTCATCTGGTTGGCGGTCCCGATGACGGTCCCGGCGTCGTACCAACTCGGCTTCCCAGGATCCCCGGATGTCTCCAGGTCGGTCCATGAGAGGCCGACGACGAGGTTGCCGGACTCGCGCAGCATCCGACGGTTCTCGGCATCCTCTGCGATCCGGTTGGTTTTGGGGCTGGCGTGCCAGCGCCAGCCATCGCAGAAGATCACCATCGGCAGGATGTTGGGATCGGCCGTACGCAGCACGAAGTCGGGCTGGGTGTGTCCCATCTGCACCTGCGGGTCCAGCGACCAGTGTCGCCCGCCGACGTTGATGTCGTAGCGGATCCCGTGCGTCGAGGGGTGCTCTTTCACCGTCGCCCCGAGCACACCGAGCCGCTCGACCAGGCGCTTGCGGAAGAGCTGCTCCATCTTCGACTCAGGGTCGAAGGCAACGACAGGTACGTCGGTCACGGTCCAGGCGTCGAGACGCTGATTGGTCCCGGCACTGAGCAAGTCTCCCAGGAGCCGTTCGGCCTCGGACCGAGACACCAGTCGAGCATCACTGGGCCGAGCAAACGGCAGGAGGCACCGATGGCACGCCAGACGCCCATCCTCGCCACACGCACATCCAGCGACCACCGCGAGAGCCTGCTCCAGCACGGTCCGCATCATCGACGGCTCGGCCAGATCGATCAGATAACCAGTTCCTCCCGGCACCAGGTCGTGCAGCAAAAGGGCGTCGTAGACGAGACCCCCATGCCCATCGCCGACGTCGGTGTCCACCACCGACTCCACCGAGAGGTGATCAGGTGCTCCCCCGATGTGCTCGCGCAGCCCCAGCTTCAGCGCTGCCTCCAACGACGGCACCGCAAACGCATTCCCGGTCGAGGTCATCGGCGGCAGCCGCAGCACCAACCCTTCGGTAACGAGCGACCGTGACAAAGCGATCGAAACCGCGCTCTCGTCGGCCGACTCTCGCAGCGTGCACCAAGGCCGGTGCTCATAGCGGCTGTTCCGACTCGTCTCCTGGTCGAGCTTGCCGCACTCTCCGCAGACCCGGAACAGCTCCGCGTCCACCTCGTGTCCGCCCAGAACTTTGGTCGATCCATGGCCGGAGCGTCGCCCAAGGTTGAGCCAGGTCAGGTCCATGTTGCGCAGATGCTTGACCCCGAACCCATAGTCGGCGACGTACCACTGCCGAGTGACCTTGGCCGGATCGATATCAGCGATGAACCGCTCGTCGAAGGCGACCCGCTCGCGTTCGTCGGATGAGTCGTCAATCCCCGCCTCGTCACGACGCATCACCGAGGAGGCCCTGGTCAGCTCGACGACATCGAGACGCTGGCGTACGTCGGCCATCCCCCCAGCCGCGCACCGAGGACACGCACTGGGCGCCGCATCCGAGGTCACATCGGCACGGAAGCCACAGACTGGACAGAAGGCGTAGGTCCTCACCGCCTCGCCACCGGCGCCGAGGTCGACGGCGTCGATCTCGACCCGGTAGCCGCGGGCGTAGAAGCGGGCCCTCGGCGCGAACTCCCGCAGCGCGAGCGCGGCGTTGCGGTGGTAGTCGAGCGAGTCGGTCTCGTACGCACCGGACTCCGGGTCCATCCAGCGCAGGGCCACGTCGAGGGTCACGGAGTCGTCCATGAGTGTGTAGTTGGGCAGCAGTCCAGCTCGCTCGGCGACCGCGATCCAGTACTCACCCTGGAGGTCTGCGCGGTGCTTGCGGGCCAGCCGCAGCGCCGCGTTGGCGGACTGGAAGTGGTGCTTGTCCTCCTCGGTCGCCGCCGGAGAGTTCGCCTGCCGCTCGAGGACGGGAAGCTCCTTCTCTGTCTCGGCGATCCGGAAGGCGACGGTCTCCAGGTCGTGCCGCCACCGTTGTGACTCCGTGACCAACCGCTCGGCGAGCTCGCTGGTCAGGGGACCGCTGGAGCGGGTGGCCCACTCCCGCAGCCGCTTGGCCGATCCGTCATCGAGCACCGCGAACCCAGCTAGGAACTCCTCGACCACGTCAGGAGACGACTCAGCACGCGCCGCGATCTCGTGCAGCCAGGACCCAGGCGCGACCTTCTCCATCGCCGCCTTCGCTGCACCTGGCATGTGTGTGTCCGGATGCGGAGCATCCGGATCGCGCGCGATCCGGTCTGCGATCGAGGCGATCAGTTGGCGCCGCAAGATCTCCTCGGCATCCAGGTAGGTCGCCGGCGGGCGTACCTCGCCATTGATCATCGAGAGTGGGTCCCCGACCAGCGGAAGCTGCTCACCGCGCGCGGTGACGAAGGCCAGTCCGAGGGCTGATCCGGTCAAGCGGCCACCGCGACCGATGCGCTGGACGTAGGAGGCGACCGTGCGCGGCAGGGAGGCAAGCATCACTGTGGATAGGTCACCGATGTCGATACCCATCTCCAGCGTCGGCGTCGCGACCAGCACGTTAGGCGCATTCGGGGCAGTCTCGACCGACGCCTTGAATCCGTTCTCATAGCGCAGCCTGACATCGTCGGGCAGGAGCGAGGTGTGCTCGCGGGCGATGACCCTCTGTAACTCGTGGGATGCGTAGAAGCGGCGGTAGAAGTTGCCCGGCTCCCCCGCCATCGCGACCAGGCGCCCCTTGCAGCGGGTGGTGCTACACGGTGCGCCGACGAGCTCACCGATGACCCGCGGTGTGCCCGGGACCTGCGTCTGACACTCAGGACAGGCGAGCACCTGGTAGTCGTCTGTGAGCGGCTCGATCACCACCGACCCTTGCGGGATCGAGTAGACCCGGGCATCGGTCGCGGTGACCGTCTCGTTCACCAGATGCTGCGCGGCGAGCTTGCGCATGAGGGTCGCCACCAGTGAGGACGCCTCCTGAGCGGAGACCTTCAGCGAGCGTCGGGTCCAGTCGGTGTACCACGCCTGCGCACCCGTCACCGCGTCCAGCACCGGGTCCCGGAACGAGACGGCCTTACCGATCCGGGGGTACGCCGGCCCTGACCGTCCCGTCGGGAAGGCGGGCATCCCCTCCGACCGAGCGCGCCCGCGCCAGATCCAGTGCCGGTTACCGTCGTTCTTGATCAGGTTGCGGAACCACTCGTGCTCGATCGAGCCCCGCTCCCGCATCCGCTCGAGCACCCCGCGCACCCACGCGGTCAACTCTCGATCATCGGCTGCGACCCCGAGCAGCGCGGTGCCGCCAGCCTCGTCGACCGCATCGCGCGCTGCGCGCACCATCAGCCTGGCGGCCGCGTCGACCTCGACGCCCACTGAGCCGGTGGCCTGCAGCGTACGACCGAACTGCGACTGCAGCCCGAACTCAAGCACCGCGTCAAACGCGACCCGCTTCCGGACCCGGTTGCGGACACCGAGCGGCACCTTGGCCAGCTTTTTGGTCTGCCAGAAGGGCGCGAAGATCTCATGCTCGGCCAGGTCCGGCGGCAGTATCCGGAACCGCAACGAGGCATCGTCGCCCGCTGCCGCGATCACCCGGTCGGCCAGCAGGTCGAGCGATACGGGGCTGGACCCGACCGCGGCCCGCAGCATCGAACGCACTGTCAGCGAGTGGGAACGTGACTGTACGAACCCGGCGCGGTGCGCTGCATCCTGCACCGAGTCGGTAAAGACCAGTGTCTTCTTCTCCGACGAATCCAGGTTGGTGGAGCCGAAGAGAGTGGAGAGAGCCACCGAGAGCTGCGTCGCGATCGCAGAGCCGAGGAACCGGATCCCATCGCGCTGAAGACAGGACGGACACCTGTCCTGCGCGGAAGCCTCGTCAGCATCCGCCACGTGCGTCATCACCGGGATCACCGACCCGTCATGTGCCGCCTCCCCCTCGGGCGCCTTCATGAGAACTTGCCGCTGCGCGACATGGAACCAGCGCAGCGCGGCCTCCGGCTCCGCACCGGAGAGCACCGCCTCCCCCTCACGTCCCGCGTAGAGCACCGGTCGCGTACGACCCGACCGAGTCACGTGCGCCGCCCGAATGTTCTCGTCATCGAGATCGAGATCGGTCTCGTTCGCCGGTGACATCCGCAGCATCCACCCCGAGCGCCCGCAGTGCCGGCAGAAGATCGCCGGCAGCAGGGGTCCAACCCGGGAGTCGTCGCTGGTCCGCACAGCCGCGCCGTCGTCTGCCCAGAAGAACGCCGGCTGTGCCGCTACCTCCCGGTCGATCCGGGTCAGCTCCCGGATCCACAGATGCAACTCCACCGACGGCCACGCGCGTCCCTCAGTCTTCCGCAGATGCGAGAGCATCCCGAGGTACGCTGCAAGCGCCCGCTCCGCGGCGGCCGGATCCGCGTCAGGGAACAGTTCAGCCGCCAGGTCCGGCATCGGCCGCGCATTCCCGGTCGCCTCCAAGAGCTGCCGAGTCACCGGGTGACTCTTCACCTTGAAGGCGTCCTCGACCATCGCGTTGTCGTTGATCGCCCCGAGCATCCGGTTCCCGAGCTCGTCCGCCTCCGGATCCGGCCCGAGCTGGTCGAGCACGCCGTTTACGGCCTTGACCAGCTCGCTCCCGACCACCGGGGCACCGACCCGCATCTGGACGGACCAGTCATCGGCTCCGACCCGGGACTCCGTCACCACCGCGTCCGCCGGGAACGACACCCCAAACACATCCTCGGCGAATGCCAACATCGCCGACGGATCACCCTTCTCCCCAAGGGTCGCCGAGGTCGCCACCGGCGTCAGCGCGGCGTCGTCGTCACGCCCGTAGGCGCGCAGCGCCATCCGCAGCCGCCGAAGCAGCATCGCGACATCGGTCCCCTGCGCGCCGTCATACGTGTGGAACTCGTCGAGTACGAGGTACTGCAATGATGCCGCCGACTGTTTCCAGATCGGCTGGTCAGCCCGCCGCAGTAACAGGTGGTCGAGCATCTTGTAGTTGGTCAGCAGGATGTCAGGGGCGGAGGACCGCATGATCGCCCGGTCCTCGATCAACCCTTCCGCCGTCACCCGAGTCCGCTTCTGCTCCCCCTGCCCGGTGTAGAGCGCCGCGGTGACGCCGTCGAGCCGAGGATCGGAGCTGATCAGGCCAGCAAGCCGCTGCGCCTGGTCGTTAGCGAGCGCGTTCATCGGATACAGGATCAGCGCCTTCGTCCCCGCCTCACCCCGCGTCTTCGCACGCAGCACATGGTCGAGAATCGGATACAGGAACGCCTCCGTCTTACCCGACCCAGTGCCAGTCGTCACCAGCGTCGGCAGCGGCGCAGGCTTGCTCTCCGACAGGTCCCCTGACCCCAGCCGCGCGAACGCCGCCGCCTGGTGCCCGTACGGCGCGAACCCCTGCGGCCACCACGACAATGCCTCGGTCCACCCGTCCGCCGCAGGCCGGAACGGCAACCGCGTCCGCAGGAACGGCCCCCGGAAGATCCCGCTCTCCGGATCGTCGAGAAACCCCCGAAGCACGTCGCGGACCGTCACATCCGAGAGTGAAAACGTCGTCTCCAAGTACTCCAGCAGACCCCGCCGAATGCTGTCAGCCGCCAAAGTTGGCAGCAGTTCACCCACGAGCGCTCCCAGCGGTCAACGATTCATGCTCTGCCACGTCCTTAACGTTAGTCCTAGTCAGCGTTTTGCTCCGCAGATCGGCCAACTTCGATGTCTCGAGGATCACCCGCCGCAGCGCTCTACCAGGACAGTTGGGGGGAGGTCCCTTCCGCAGCTCCGAGCTTCTTCAAGTCGTCGAAGATCCACTTCGCAGCCCTCTGACTCGCTGGCCGTTCATGGTTCGTTTCGATAACGCTGCTCGCCGACGACATCCTCCAGAATGGGCCGCACTCAGACCGAAGCCGGAACTCTCCGCGTATGCGTTCTTCCGCCTTCTCACGAGTGTCTTCCCACCAGACCGAAGCGTCGTCGTCACTCAACGCCGGGAGAAACGCCGCCCGACCGTTGGCACTCCGAATCAGGGCACGGTGGTCAGCAAGTTCCTCAAACATGGCAACGGGAACTTGCACATACTCCATCACCGGCCGGTCCTCCCACCGCAACCCCGTTCCACGGAACCTCGTAATCCCTAGGATCCCGAATGGACCACCGGCTCCACGGCCAAGGCTCCATCCGAAGCGGCGCAGCGGCCCCTCTAGAGCCTCGTCGTAAGCCTGGCATGCAAGACCCATCATCTCGGCGCAGAAGGCGACGGTGGTCGGCCGGGAATAGAGATTCCAGGCCCACGCGCCGCCATCGGTTGGGCGCACATCTGGTGCAGGCACAGGCCGCGCAAGCAGCGGCGGCCCACTTGCAGTTGCGACCTGCCCCAACCTGACCAGATCAAAGCCCGTGATCACCTTCCCCTCGATTGTGATCTGGACCGGATCCGTCTCGATGTTCACGCCGGCGCCGCGTAACGGATCGATGTGGTCGGCGACCCGCTCCCGGACTTCGTCCATTGGAATCGGGTCGTGAAGCATTCCCCGGCGCCCGGTGAGGATGCGTGCGGCCCGCCAAGAACGCTCGCAAGCCCATACCCCGTCATCCGGACCGAGGACGTCGTGCCCTTCAAGCATCGGTATCACTGCGCGAGCCACCCAGTGTTGCACCGCCGACCATGGCCAAAGCGCGCCACTGTCGACGACCCCGGTCTGTATCGGCCACCACCCAGCAGGAATCTGGTCAATCGGGACTAACGGGTGGACATCGTTCGGAAGCACGGTGCAAGCGTCTTCAGCAAACGACCCAACACGTCGTCCGATCGCAAGGAATC
The DNA here is from genome assembly GCF_040613175.1 of Nocardioides sp. NPDC006303. Lineage (NCBI taxonomy): Bacteria > Bacillati > Actinomycetota > Actinomycetes > Propionibacteriales > Nocardioidaceae > Nocardioides > Nocardioides sp. NPDC006303. Next base: position 155,643 of record NZ_JBEXRR010000005.1, on the reverse strand, counting down.
TCCCTGGCCCGGACCGAACGCCCAGTTGGACGCCGCCTCCGTCCGCGGCAACCGGCAGTAACTGACCTGAGGCGGGCCCCAAACCGTCAGCCCAAGTACGTACCGCTGCAAGGAGGCGGCGCTCGGCCTCTGCCTGCGGGATTGTTGACGCTGACGGCTCGCGCCATCCGCGGTGTTTACTCACCTCCTGAACGATCCACGACGCGGCGCCCACGTTTCGGTCGAATCCGACCGCAAGAATCGCATCGATCTGGCGAGCCTGGGCACTTAGGATGGCGATGGCGATGGCCCAGCGCCACCGGGAGAAGCTGGATGGGCCGGCGAACCTCGCGGCCACTTCAACGCCTGGCTCCAAGAGGCTCTGGGCCGCGAACCACTGCTCGAAGATCGGTAGCGGGAACCTGACTTGACCGCCATCGATAGTGACTAGGCGTGTCGCACGTAAGCGCTGCCGCTCAAGAAAGTTCAAACCATCGTCTTGGCCGGCGTTGTCAGTTAGCGAGGCGGCGGCATGCACCAAAAGTGAGAAGAGCCCTCCCTCGCTTGTGGCCGACTGCCCACTCGCTCTGCTGAGCGCTTCCTCCACAAGCCCTCGGATGAGGTCCGCCTCACCACGGCCGACGTCGCCGGAACCCAACCGTCGGGCAGCGGCCAAGGCAAAGAACGGCGAGCGTACCGAGTCGAGCAACTCACGCGGCCAGGAGTACGTCCAATGTCGCCGATCGCTAAGTCGCTCGATCAGCTCGCGTGCCTCGTCCTCGGTGAGTAGACCAGCATCCACACCATCAAGCCCAGGGTCGAGTACATTCGGACGAGTCGTCACCATGGCTGCCGAATTTCCGTCGGCAACACACAGACGTACGTCCCGGAGAAGGCGCTCAGCCTCACTGCCATCTACTTCGTCGAGACCGTCAACGACGAGCAGAACCGCATCGTCTCTGTCGTGGCCCTCCGCAACGAACGGATTGTCCAACTGACGAGCAGCGGTTACCGCATCCACCCACAGTGGGATGCGGTTCTCGCGACCCTCGCCGTACGCAGTCACCGCCTGTCGATGCCACTCCTCAGCAGTCTCACTCTTGCCGGAACCAAACCGCCCGACAAGCACACGTACTTCCCCGGGCGCCACATTGGGTAGCCGGCCGCGCAGCGCTGCGAACTCAGGCTCGAGCGCTGCAGGCTCGATCTGGAACGGAGCGAGTCGGTCACGTCGGCGGGCGTCGGATGCCCTTAGTAAGCGATCGGCACATTCCCGGCGGTTCGGCTCGCGCTCAGGACCGCTCCCTCGGGTTGGGTCTGACGAGGCGGATTTAGCGTGGATGCTGCGCCGTCCGAGCGCATTCCAGAGTTCCCGCGCCACTCGCCACGAACGGTCCACGGCGGCGCGCTGCGCCTCTGCGATGAGTACATCCCAGGCCGCGGAGGCACTGCTCGGATCATTAAGCACAGCCCCGATCGCGGTGAGGGCACCTTCGTGCTCGCTACCGCCCGGCTCAAGATCCATGACAAGAACGCGCACGCAACGGAGGAGCCTTCGAAGGTCCTCGTCCCCTGGGATCGCCATGGCTGACCAGGATCGACGGACGTGCCCCAGGAAGGTATCCAGGGCCTTGGCCTCGCGGCGGCTGAGATTCTGGGTGAGCGGAGTGCCAGCAGGCTCACTGCCAACCCTGATAACAGCGTCCCTCAGATCTTTCGAAATCGTGCGGGGCGCCTGAGCGTCCGTGCAGAGCACGATGATGTCTCGTTCTGAATCGAACGGCCTCATCGCTGTATTTCCATCGGCGAGTTCGCCTCGCACGAACTGGGCGACTGCCTGGGCCGCAGCCTTCGCCAGTGGACTCCCAGTTCCCGCTTCGCAGCGGAGGTTCACCTTTGCCTGAAACAGTGCGAACCCCGCCACGTCGTTCAGGACTGCCACATCGTCCACGTCGAAACCAGTCTGGGCGCCAACTCTGGCAACGCCTCCGTCAAGGATCCCTGCGCGAAGTAGGTGACGGCCAGCGACTACTGCGACAGCACACCACGCAAAAACCTGGTTCTCGAACCTCGAGCCGCTTGCCCCCGCTGCGCCTCCCGTAGACGCTTGAGCACCTTGTGTTCCTCCGTCGGTCACTGTCCTACAAGCACCTGCTCGAAATGGGTGTAGGCGAGGCGCATGTCGGCTTCGCGGTCTCGGGGGAGGTAGGGGAGCTCATAGGTGTAGGGAATGTGCGACCCGGGGTGCACGCGAGTGCGGGACTCGTCTGGGAGGCCGACCGCTACCTGGTCCTCGGGAGTGAGCCTGTGGAGGCCGGCCTTGCGCCAGGTTTGGAGGACGGGGGTGGGGACCTCGCGGCCGTTGGCGTCGTAGATGTATTTGGTGCGGTCGTAGCCGTATAGCACAGCGAACTGGGTGCGGTAGATCGTGCACAGCTCGTCCGCGGTCACACCCAGCATCAGTGCCACCAGCGCATCGATCTCCACCAGCGCCTGACGGCGGTCGCTCGCTCGGCGCAGCGGAGAGGCCGAGTTCCGCTCCTCCGTCACATCCCCCAGCGCCGGACGGCCCGGGTAGTCGGGGCCGCCCGTCCACACATCCTCCGTCGCCGCCTTCATCTGCCCGTCGGCCATCACCTCGGACCACAGGTCCGCGTACGCGTCGGTGAGGCAGTTGAGGCGGAGGGTGCGCAGGAGCAGATGAGAGGTCAGGGGGTGCTCGAACGACGCCACGGCTAGCCGATTGAACACTCCCTGATAGATACCGCTCTTCGGAACGGCTCGAACCGCGAAGTCGTTCAACAGGCTCGACGCGAACGCTGCTACGCCGACCAGATCCCTGGGGCGCTTTTGACAGAAGCCGACAGAGAAAACACCATTCGGGTGCGCCGCACCGGGTGGAATGATCGCCGGGATCAACGTCCGCTCGCCGGTGTTCGCGGCCATCGCCCGCCACGCGACTCGATAGTGATCGCGGGCTGGAATCGAGCGGTCCTTGCCCCAGTGCGTGTAGTCGCGGTCGTACTTCGCGCGGTCGCCGCGGCGCTTGTAGGACGTCACCGGCAGGGCGTCGGACGGAAGGGACTCCAGGTCAACCGCCGACCAGTCAAGGTTATTGGCCATCGACTCGTTTGGCTGCTTGTAGAACGGAACGCCGACGTGGAAGTGCGGGCCCTGAAGGATGGCATCGCGCCACGAATCAGCAGCACCCCACTTCTTTCCGAAATAGCCCTTCTTAAAGTCGGTGGTCTCGTTCCACCCTTGTGAGAACTCAAGTCCGAGCTCCCCCACCCGTTCGGCGTGAGCCAGGCGTCGAAGCGCGTCCGCGGACGATCGGTTAACCGTGTACACCATTCGGGTGTGCGAGACAGGGATCTCGCTCGACTCGAGTAGCGAATGCCATGTCCTCAAGGTGTCGATGTCAACGGTCAGAATCCGGCTCCGGTGAGGGCGCTGGTCCCAGTTGCCGTCAGCGTCCTTAAGGCCAGGCTCTGGGCCATTGCCCTGGTGAGCGACCGAGCGCTCGACCGTCTCGGGATGGTAAAGCGATACCGCATGACGAAACGATGGCTCCTCGCGGGCAGCGCCGTAGATGTGGACGCCGTACGAAACATGGTGGTCGATCTCGAAGAGGCTGAGCTCGTTGATGAACTGCCAGTGGCGCCGCAGACGCCGATAGGTGCCGGCCCGCAGAGTCGCCGCCCTCTCATCTGTGAAGTGGGTTTCCGGGTGGATGACGGAGACTACGCCCGAGCTGTTCTGTCGTGTCCACGTGCTCTCCATGAAGCAGCGGTAGAGGTCGGGCCTCAGACCGTCGAGGTGAGGATAGAGAACCGGCGTGGACACCGACTCGCGGATTGCCACCTGGTCGCCAGCCAAAACGACGAAAAAGCCACGCGATCCAGCGTCAGTCAACGCGTCGTCTGCCAGCATCTCCCGGCGATCGTTTGGCATCTTGCCCTCGAGCGCGAACCGTACATCAAGCTCCGCGAGAGCTGCCGCTTCATCCCAGTCTGGCCTGACCCATGGCGGGTTCCCGACCTGGAGGTCAAACCCTCCACGGTCAGCGAATACGGTGGCAAAGTCGAGCTGCCAATGAAAGAAGCCCTGCTGCGCTGCAACATCGTCGCAGACCTTGAGCCATGGGTGAGCTTCGAGGATGCGGGCCATACGGCCAGACCGGGAGTAGACGCGGTCGTCATGCTCTGCATTCTCCAGCTCGTCCCACGTGTCGAGGGAGTCGAGGGTGTCGTCGCCGGTAGCGGCGTGCTTCTTCGACATGGTCTGGGTGGTGCCGAGGATCTGGGTGAGGGCGTCATACCACTCATCCAGGGTCGGGGGATTGACATCGGTCTCGGTGAGGGGCCAGAACCAAAGGGCGCACCACGCGTCCATGACCCGCCGGAGGCGACGGTAGGCACCGTCTTCGTCGGAGAGGGATGCCTCGATCATCTCTCTCGTCACGACTGTGTTGGTCTCGACACCGCTCGCTGCGCTCGCGGGCTCGACCGACGGCTGGGTCCCCCATAGGAGGATGTCGCGGCGTACTTGCTCTTCGGCGATCTCCAGGCGGCGGGTGGCGAGGTGCCAGAGGCGCTCTACGCGGACCGAGAGGTCGGCGAGGCGGTCGATCTGCTTTTTTGTCGGCTTCGCCTTGGTTCCTCGGCGCCAGTCCTTGAGGTCTTTGACTTCGTCGGGGACGAGGTTGCGGATGTCCTTGCCGACCTCGGCCGCGCTCCCCCAGCCTTCGGCGGGGAGGAGGAAGTGGTGGATAAAGCCGGGGCGCTCGTTGATCGGGTCGGGAGCGGCCTTGAGCCACTCCTTCTCCTTCGACTCCACCTTGAATCGCGGGTAGCCGGAACGGCGGGCGCCGATGAGGGAGTTGCCGCGGCGGAGGTGGAGGCCGAACCAGGGGGCGGTGAGGCCGTCGACCATGGTGTCTAGCCAGAGGGAGATCTCGGCGAGCTCGACTGCCGTCGCGTTGAGGTCTACTCCATAGACCTGGTGAAGGGCGAGGTAGGCCTTGACCTTCTGGAGCTCACGGGGGTACGCATCGGGGTCGATGGTCTCGCCGAGCTCGACCTGGCGGCGCTTGAGATACTCGTCGGCGAGCTGGCGTACGGCCTCGATGGCGAAGGCGCCGGAGCCGAGGGCGGGCTCGCAGATCGTCAGGGAGAGGATCTCCTCGGCGGTGGTCGTCTTGCCGTCCTGGTCGAGCAGCTCTTCGAGAGCCTGGCCGACGGTGAAGCGGGTGAGGACCTCGGGGGTGTAGTAGCTCGCCGACTGCTGACGCTCGCGGCCGGCGAGGCGGAAGACGAAGTTGCCTTGCGGGTGGAGCACTGGCTCCATCTCCCCCGTAGTCGGGTTCTCGCGCTTGACGAAGTCTTTCGCGCCGATCGTGTCAGCACGGTCGGCGGGAAGGAGCCAGGAGCCCTTTTCGGCGTTGCCGTCCTTGGCGACCTCGTACAGATCGGTCTCGGCGAAGCGGCCGGTGTAGGACATCAGGCCCTCGTAGACCGCGCCGAGCTGGTTGATGCCGAGCTCGGAGTAAGAGATGAAGCCACGGTCGCGGGCTTTCTTGCCCTTCTCAGCCTTGCTCAGGAGCAGGTGCTGGAGGACCTGCTGGAGGGCGGCGTTGCCGAGACGTACTTCGTTGATGTGGACGGTGGCCTGAGGACTGAAGAGATCGGCGCGCAGGGAGCGGAAGTTCAGTCCCGGCTGGACTCCGTCCTTTCCGGCAGCGTCATGACCCTGGTCGATGAGGCGGAAGAGAACGGCGAGGGAGTCGTACAGGTGGGTGCCGTGCTGGGACCTGGGGGTCTCCAGGTTGACGAGGGTAAGCTCGCGGAGGCGATCGATGGAGTATCCGGCGTCGTACTCGCTGGCTCCGGTTGGGAGTACACCCAGCTCGGGGCTTGCCTCGGCGTAGAGCAGGAACAGGATCCGGTAGAGGAAACGCAGCGCTTGCTTGGCCAGCGGCTGGGCCTCCTCTGGTGGGAGTGGGTCGAGGCCCTGGGCCTTGCGGCGAAGCACGACTTCGTTGGCGACGATCTCGATGGAGAGGCGTACGCCGTCTCGCAGGTCCTTGCTGACGCCGACGGTGTGCTGGACCGACTTGTCCAGGGTGGTCGTCCACCAGGTGTTGCCGTCGGCATCGGGGGCCAGGGAGTCGGCGCTCAAGCAGGTCAGCGCGCGGTCGATCTCGCCACCGACCTTGGCGTCGTTGCGTTCGGCGACGAGCTGGAGATCGATGGCCAGATAGCGGCCCTCGGGCCAGCGCTCGCGCTCGGCGACGAGGCAGTGGGGGCCGGCGAGGAGGAGAACGAAGCCGGGCTTGTGATCCTCGTCGAGGAACAGCCACGAGATCAGCCTGGCGGCGTTGGTGAGCTCGGTCTTGTCGTCGACGGCGAACGAAGCGACCAGGTTGTCGGTGCTCTTGGCCAACAGATCCTCGGGGCTCTCGGCTGGCTTGGCCTGGACGATCGCCAGACCCGCCCGGTCGATGCCGGAGGCGTGGACCATCGTCACCGGACCGTCCTGCTTCTGGATCAGGCCGGCGCGGCCGAAGCCGAGGATCGTCTCGATCCGTTCGTGGAGCTGGGTCAGCTCCTCCGTGTCGGACGGATCCAGGGTCGCGAAGGCGTCGAGGAGGCTTGTGCGCGCGCTGGTGAACCGGGTGCGTGGAGTCTCCTCATCGTCCTCCTTGGCCGCGGCATCCCACGTCTTGCGGCGGTCTCGGACCAGCGCGTTGAACGACTCCGACTTCGCGTCGGTGGTGAAGTAGTGCTCGCTGATCCAGGCTTCGCCGACGACGATCGCATCGGAGGTCTGGGTGATGAGCTCAGCCATTCGTCACACCGCCTGCCGGGACGACGAGGAGCAGGGGGCGTACGGCGGATCGGTCGGGCTGCATCGACTCAGCGACGGCGATCTCGTCCTCGACGCGCATGCGGCGCTCCTTGAGTGTCTGGATCTGCTGTTGGCCGGTCGACTCCTCGACCCAGTTGGTCACCCGGTCATTCCAGGCGTCAATGCGCTTCGTGACGTCCTCGGCAGCCGACTGGTGCAGGGTCTCGGCGATCACCTTGGCCGCTTGGACTGCCGGGGCGACGTACGCGCTCAGGTTCTCGGTGTCCAACAGGTTCCCGGTATTGACCAGATCGCCGGCGACCCCGAGGGCCTTCATCGCCTCACGCAGGGACCCGAAGGGCTGTGGCACAGGGGTGGTGGGCGCGCCGTCGAGGAAGTGGACGACGACGTAGGTCGCAGCGATCATCTGGCCACGAGCGTTGGTCATCGTGCCCTGCAGGATCAGACCGAGATCGTCTCCGGCGATCGCGAAGATCTCGTTGCGGTCCAGGGTCTTCTCCAGCACCCGGTCGGCGGCCCATTCCAGGGCCGGGTGCAGTGGGCTCAGGTAGTGGGACTTGGGCCAGTTCGAGCCGCTGGTGTCCTCCAGGCTGCGGGCGTCGGCGAGCGACTTGGTCCCGGCCGGCTTCGTCGTGGCCAGCTGCATGTGCTCGGTGACCTTGCGCTCGCGCAGGTAGGACTGCGGGAGCACCTCCAGGCGCTGGCGGAGATCGGCGGGCGCGGTGAGCTCGACCAAGCCGTAGGAGGAGTGCTCGGTCCATTCCACTCCCCCGCGACTCTCCGGCAGGGCCGGGGTCTCGAAGGCGACCTGGAGGGCGTCGCGGAGGAAGTCCAGGTCGAAGTCGTAGACACCGTCGGTCGTGGCGGCGTACGTCTCCTTCGGCTTCTCGGGCTGCTGGGGCTGCGTCAGCAACATCTGGAGGAAATCGGGCAGCGCGTTGCCATCGGTCGCCTCTTGGACGGTGGGCACGGTCTCCTCGAAGGTCTGCTCGCCGGCCAGGACCTTGCGGATCGCCTCGGACTCGGCCTCGACGTCGTACTTGCCCATCAGGCTGGCACTGTCGCCGAGCGCCTTGTGGGCCTCGTGCTCGCGCTCGACGAGTCGCTGGAGGATGTGGAGGTCCCCGGAGAACCTGGTGCTCCCGGGATCGAGGAGGAGCGTGGTGATGCGGGGACGGTGCTTCTGGCCGTAGCGGTCGATGCGGCCGTTGCGCTGCTCTATGCGGATCAGACTCCACGGGATGTCGTAGTGGACCAGCTCGTGGCACTGCAGGTGCAGGTTGACGCCCTCGGAGGCGACATCACCGGTCACCAGCACGCGGATCGGGCTGGAGGCGAGCTTGAACGACTCCACGATCTCCTGCTGCTCGATGTCGCTGATACCTCCGTGGAGGACTCTGACCTGCTCATCGTCCAGTCCGAAGTCGCGCTTGATCCTGGCCCGGAGCCAGTGGAGCGTGTCGACGCGCTCAGCGAAGATGACCACCCGCTCGGGGCTTCTCTTGCTGATGCCGACTTCGTTGAGGTGCTTGACGAGTGCGTCGTACTTCGCACTGCCCTCGTCGCTGTTGCGCGCGGTGAGCTCAGCGAGGCGCTCGAGCGCCTGCTTCTCCGTGGTGTCGGCGTCAGTGAGCTTGCGAAGACGCTCCTTGACCGAGGCACCCAGTGCGGCCGGACTGGAGAGGTACGCCTTGGCCAGCGTCCACGGGAACAGGCGGCTCTTCGATGGCGGCCTGCCGGAGGTCGGGTGGAGCCACACAGACTCGAGTTCCTCGGCGATCTCCTGCTCGATCGCGTTCGCGGGGACCAGGATGTTGTGCGGGTCCTGGCGCTCGGCCCAACTGGCGCCCACGATACTGGCGACGTCGGGACTGTGCCGGTGGCGACGGATCACCAAGCGGCGTACCTCATCTTCGATCAGGTCGCCGTTGGGCCGCACCGCACTGGGATCGAGCATCCGGATCAGCTCAGCGAACGACTCTCGCTTGCCGTTGTGCGGGGTGGCGCTGGCGAGGATGAGAGCGTCGGTCTTGCGGGCGAGCAGGCGGGCGAGACGGTTGTTCTGCGTGGAGTCGTTGGTGACGTTGTGCGACTCGTCGATCACGACGGCGTCCCATTGCTGCTTCTCCAGATACGCGAGGTAGCGGTCGGACTTGAGCGTGTCGATCGAGACGATCACCCGCCTGAAGTGCGCGAACGGGTTGCGCGTGGCCGGGATGAGCTGACGGATCCGCTGAATGCCGAGTGAGTCGAGGCGTACGAACGGGAGCGCGAACCGCGTCCACAGCTCGAACTGGGCCTGTTCCAGGACATGCCTTGGGGTGACGACCAGGATGCGTTCACCCCTGCCCCGCCTGACGAGCTCGGAGAGGATCATCCCGATCTCCAGCGTCTTACCCAGTCCGACCGCGTCGGCGAGGAGGATCCGCGGCCTGAGGTTTTCGGTGCTGAGTGCCTGCTCTACCGCCTTCATCTGGTACGGCAGGGAGTCGGCCAGCCCCCGGTCCGCGACGGTCAGACGTGGATCGGTCAAAGGCACTGCGCTTTTGCGCAGCGTGGCCTCGAGCCAGACCTTGGCCTCTAGAAATCCGGCGCTGGTGTCGGCGCGTACTGTCGCCTGCTCGGGGTCGAGCTGCCGGATGCTGCCCTCGTCTTCTAGTGCTGTCGAGAAGATCGCATGTGTGCCTCTTACCAGTGGGCTAAGCCCGGTCACCTCGACGAACCAGCCGTCGGAAGCCCGCTCGACCCTCGTCACAAGCCAGGTTTCGTCACGGACTTCCAGGACTGAACCTGGCGCTGCGGTGAAGTCCTCGAGAATCATCGACACCCTCCCGAGGTTAGTGCAGACCAGATACCTGCCGTGGCGCCATGGACTGCGCTAGCCGGCACGGCTCACCCGCTTGATCAGGTTGGGGCCGACCGGAAGCACGGTCCATCCTTCCGCTGCCAGGTCTCGACGGTCGTCATCAGTGAGATCGAGATCTAGCGCAATCGGACCTTCTGCGGTATCTGGCCAGGAGATCGGGACGGGAACACCGCCCGCACTCTCAGCACCCACCTCGGGGCGTGCAGTGTGGGCGGCTGCGAGGTCAACAAGCATCTCTCGCTCCGTGGTCGAGGCGATCCGATAGAGCGACTCCCATGCCTTGGGTACAGCGACAACGGTCCCAGCATCTTGGTCGAGGGCAAATTGCGGATCGATCTCACCCTGGTCGTCGAGCAGCCGTCGGAGGATCTGCTCGGCAGCACCGCGGGATAGATCGTCGTGCTCCCGCTGGTTCTGATAGCTGCGTAGGCACCCATAACAGGATGTTTCGGGACCGCACTCGCAGGAGCTGACGCGCTTGAGGGCAGCCTTGAGGACCTTCTCCAAGTTGGCTTCGACCTGTAGCACGTGGCCTGCGCCGCCGGACACGCGATCGAAGAGGACGATCTGCCACATGGTTGCTGATACGGGGGCGAGCGACCCACCGATGTCATCCCGGGCGATCTCCAGCACCTCGCACGCGGCTTCGACGACTGCGTAGAGCACAGAGGTCCACGCCGCGCGATTCCCGTGGAAGCCGGGCACGTCGAAGTCCATGGTGAGCAGGTCGGTCTCATAGACGTAGCCGAGGTCCAGCGAACGGCTGTGTCCCTTGCACGGCAGGTTGCGGAGCAGATGGTTGTGAGCAGGAGGCTTCTTGGGATGAAGTGTTCGCGCCGCGCCGTGGCCGCACCACTCGCAAACCCAGAACCCACGCCCACTAGGGCCGTCTGCGACTGCGATCATGCGACCACGGGGACCAACCACAGACTCGATGTTGCCGCCGGCGAGACGTACCGTCCGCGAGCTCGTCTCGGTCGGTTGCTCAAGGACGTGCACAGCGCCGCTCCAGGAGCGTTTGGGCGGCCGAGGCCCCGGCTTCTTGGGCTCTCGGTCAGCGACGAACCCAAACTCGGGGATCGTGAGGGTGCGGGCCACGCTCTCCGAGACCTCACCGCAAAATGGGCAGGCCCCGTCGGGTTGATCCAGGCTGTAGCGGAAGCCGCCACAGGACTTGCAGACGAAGTACTTGTACTCCACCAGGTCGCGTCCGGCCATGCGATAAAGACCCCGAGATGCCCAGAGCAGACCGCCTGCGACGATTGTTGCGTCAGGGGCATACTCGTAGATCGCTTGCGCAAGGTCACGGGTGAGATCCAGGTTGGCACCAGCGCCCTTGCCGTATCCGAACTCGGTGCGCAGTTCGACCGTGTCAACCGGGAAGCCATACTTCGGCAACACGTTGCGATTGGCCAGGAAGCCGAGAAGCGGCCGCTTGCGAAGCGTGTTGGCTACCCGCTGATAACGATCAGCTAGGGGGTACTTGCGCTCCTCGGCTGCCTTGGCCCGCAGCTCGTCGAGCGCCTCCACATCGGCCTCGAGCTCCTGCCTGACCTTCTCGAGGAGATCGAGAAGGTCGCGGGCCCAGCCACCGCCCTCGGCGTCGATTCGCTCGGCGACTTCGGCCGGGAGGATCCGCCGAAGCGAGTCGGTGATCTGCGCGGGCACCGGAGTCAGGAAGCCCTCGACAAGAGCCACCGAGGGCTGGTTGTCGTCGCTAGGAAGGAAGAAAGCCCCGGCGTTCGCATCGATCCGCCCCGTCGTCTCGAAGAGCCACCGGAAGAACGCCGACATGGCAACCGACTGAGCGTGACGGCGGTCGATGCGCTCGTTGGTCAGCGGCACGAACGGCGCGCGAACCGATCCGGTGATCATGACCTCCGGCTCAGCGAACCGCGTCAGGTCGTGGGAGCGGCGCTGCGCATAGGTCACAACGAGCGCGGCCGCACCTGCACGTCGGCCGGCTCGTCCAGCTCGCTGAAGATAGTTGGCGGTGCTGGGCGGCATGTTGCGCAACATCACCGCCTGCAGCTCTCCGACATCGACGCCGAGCTCGAACGTCGTCGAGCACGACAGCGTATTGACTTCTCCTCGAATGAATTGCTGCTGGATCGCTGCCGCCTCGGTGTTGGACCACTGCGCTGTGTGCTCCATGGCCTTCAGCGGAACGGCGTGCATCGATCGGTAGACCGTACGGTAGTGGTCACGGTCCGCCCCGACGGCCGGTGGCGTGAATGGTTCGAGCCTTCCTCCGCACGCGATCGCCGGGCAAACGCCGCGAACGGACACCGGGGCAACCCGGCGACAGGTCGAGCAGGCATATGCCGCGACTCCATCGCCGACCCACTCGATCCTGAGGCGTTCGTGGTCGACCTGATGGACGACCCCCAAGTGTCTGTCGCTCGTAGCGGTCAGCCAGTTGACCTGCGACGCGGGTGCGCTCAGGAGCTTCCAAATGCCCTCGAGGAGCTGCCTGGGATCCGCGGTGGAGCCGAGCTCTGCGAGGACCCGCTGGACGTAGTCGAGGCGCTTGTTCATCCCACGAGTGGGGAGCCACGAGAGGACCTTCATCTTCGGCTCGGATCCCGTTAGCCGTGCCCAGATCGGACCAAGGCGAGGCAAGAAGATGTCGTCGTTCGCGGGCACCTCCTCGGGCATTGTCACGGCACCCTGGAGCCGAAGCGACCGGACCAACTCCTGGAGAAGGTCCCAGGCTTCGGTTTCGCTCAGACCGAGCGCAGTCAGGGGTGCCGGGGTGCGCCAAGATGGGTCGCGATCCAGAGTAAGGCGCACGAGCCCGAGCCCTTCCAGGGACTGGCGGTCGTCGGTGGCGACAACTTCGGCCATGACCCACGGCGCGACCTGTCGAGCCTGCTGACCGGAGGTCTGTCCGGCCGCGAACGTCTTCAGTTTCGCCGCCACCGATCTCGCCTTGAAGACGACATCATCGATCCCAACCGGTTCTTTGTCAGCATGTGCTGCGAGCAGCCCTTCGGCGATGAGTCGACGACGTTGGAGCCTGCCGTAGGAGTCCTCGAGGTATGGCGCAAAGTACGCCGCCGCTTGTCGACTGTCGCTGAACGCGAGGAGCTTTCGACCCTCGCCAGGACGGGTTCCGTCCTGAGGATCCGAGCTGGGCGGCAGGTTCTGATAGAGCGAGGTCGCAATCACCGCCCCGGAAGCGTCAGGTCCAGTCTCGAAGACGCGCACGGTGCCGGAGCCACGGGCCCCGCAGACCAGACATCCAGCAATCTCGTCTCCGCGCTCCTTCAAACGACGGACGGCGCGAAGCCTTGTCGAACTGCACCTGGCGCAGGCGTGTGCATCCGGCTTGAGAAGGATTCCGCACTCGGTGCAGATCTTGGCGTCGTCTGCGGTCAGCTCGACACCGTCGGTGGCAACTGCTTCCTCGTCCTCGTCGGTGTGCTCTGCCTCGTCGCTGAGGACCAACCATGTTCCCCGAGTGCCCGCCTTGCGCGGCTTGACGACGAGATGACCGCCCTCGTGGACCGGCTGGCCGACGACGTGTACGGCGCCGCAGCGCTTGCACGAGCCGATCTCGAACACCGGTGCTGTACACGTGGGGCACGTCTCATGGCGGGCGAGTTGGACATGCGGTCCTGATGTGGACAGACAGGTGAACGCACCTTCGGTGGCCCGAAGGAACAGGTGATAACGGGCCGATAGTGGAGTCGTGCCGTCGGGAAAGCGAGCGGCGCTAGCCATGGCCACCATGGCGGCAAGTCCAGTTCGGGCGCTGGGATCGTCGCCAAAGACCGTTCGGGCCACCTCGTCGAAAGGCTTCGGTCCGGCGGCCAAGGTCGTGCGCAGCGTCGCAAGTCCCTGCTCTGTCGCGAGCTGCTTGGGGTCGGGCGCCTCGCCGGAGGTGAACCGATCGACGTACTGCTCCGCTGTCAGAGGTCCCCAGAAAGGACCCATCGGCGTGGGGACTCGTTTGGCGGTGATCAGGTCCTGGCGTTGCCCGTCACCGTCGATCCATTCGAATTGTTCGCCGAAGAGGCTCGACGCGAACCGCGTCACTGCAGTTGCGTCTGAACCGACCGTGGCGGAGGTGGCGATGCACTGGATCGGTCGAGTTGGAGCGACTCGGTCCTTGACGCGCCGCAGAAGCATCGCGATCTCGGCGCCTTGGCTGCCGTCATAGACGTGTGCCTCGTCGACGACGAGGAAGCGCCAGGTGGAGTCATCGCCGGTGGAGAACAGATCCAGGTCGAGGGGCCGGAGCAGCAGGTACTCCAGCATCGCGAAGTTGGTGAGGAGCAGGTGGGGCGGCGTCTTCCGCATCTCCTCGCGGCTCAACAGCTCGTTGGGAAGCGTCGGTTCGCCGATGTTGAGCTGGCCGAACATCTCGCGGGCTTTTCGTGGGTCAGTCTCGGTGTCGCCCGTATAGCGCCCGAAGGTGATGCCCGGGTAGTTCGCGAGAAGCTGGCGCATGCGCTTCATCTGGTCGTTGGCCAACGCATTCATCGGGTAGAGCAGGAGCGCTCGTACGCCAGGGCCGAGCGTGCCCTGCTCCTGCTCGCGCACGAGGCTGTCGAGGATCGGCAGCAGGAACGACTCCGTCTTTCCCGAGCCCGTGCCGGTTGCCACCACCACGTTGCGGCCGGCAGCGACCTTCCGGATCGACTGTTCCTGGTGGACGTAGAGAGGTCGGTCCAGCGGAAGTGCTTCGCTGTGGAGATCGGCGAATCTCTTGCTCAGGATGCCGCTTTTGATCAGATCGCGCGCACTCGCGCCAGGAGCGTACGGAGGTGTCGCCTCAAGGAATGGGCCCTTGTCGAGCATTGGCGTCTCGTCGATCGTCTTGCGGAGCGCCGCGTCGATCTCTGGGTCGCGCACGGCTAGCAGTGACTGGAGATAGCGGCGGTAGGTGCTCGTGATCTCGGCCGAGGTCGAGACCGCGTCGATGTTGGAGCTCATGCGTTGTTCTCCTTCATCTGGGCGGCACCTGAGACAAGGAGCTCTGCCAGGATCAGATCTGAGGTGACAAGGTCGGGGGCGATCCGAGCGAGGTCCGACCACACCGGGCCTTGCTGGGCGAGCCAGTTTCGAGCGCGGACCTCGCCCCTAGCAGCATGCCGAGCGGCGAAGGCTAACCCCAGCGACAGGGTTGGCAGCACCTTCCAGCCACCAGTGGCTGTCGGATGGCGGCGCGCCGAAACTGCAGCGGTCACGACAGGGTCGTCAAGCATGACAAGCACGGCGTCGACATCCTTAAGCAGCTGCTTGGATTGGTGGAGGATCTTGTCCAGGCGTCTGTTGCGCCGCTCACGGACGAAGGCCATGGTCGCCATCGTTCTGGAGTCTCCGCTCAGGAGCCCTCTCGGAACCAGACCCATGAATCGCACCAAGGCCTCGCGCTCTTCCGCCTTCTGGTCAAAGATCTCGGCGCCCTTGTCGAGTCGCCCGCAGCTCGCAAACGGGTCTCGACCGTCGAGCAGATCGACCACGACATCGCCGATCACGCCGATTGCGGCGGCAACCTCATCCGCGGACCACTCGCCATCTGCTGCGGAGAGCAGGGTGCTCGGCAGCGCACCCCGGAGCGACCAGGGTGGCGAACTGTCCTCATGTGCCTCAGCTAGGTCCGCCCAGACGATTCCCGACCTAACCAGGAGGAATGGGATCATGTTCGCAGGCGTACGCGACTTGGGAAGGGCCAGTAACGCTTCCCGAGGGTTCTTCCCAAGGAGCCTTTCGAGCGCGGTGACGACCTCCACCAGTCGCTCCCCGAGACAGAGGCTTGCAGCGAGGGCCCGGGCGGTCCAGACCTTGCTCAGGTCGAAGACGTTGTCCGGCAGCTCTCGGACTCCGGCCAAGAACCCTGACAGCGCCTGGGACTCTTCATCGCCGTCGGTCACCCATCCGTCAGCCAGCACCAGCTTGACATCGCGCTCCGGCGCGATCTCGGGGATGGGCTCGGGCGCCCACGGATCCTCGATCCGAACGAGAACACTGAGCGGACCCGCATCAGTAAGCCATGTCGGGAGAAGTGCTCGGCCAGAGCTGATGGGAACGACTGCCGGTCCTCGCCATGGTGCCCGGGCCGCGTAAACGAGCGCGGTAAGTCCTTCGACGTCGATGCAGTCGCCGAATACGAGGGTTCCGCTCTCGTACCCAACCGATGAGAACAGCCGAGCGGGACGGATCGAAGCCACAGGCAGCTCACCGGTCTCGGCGAGGGCAAGCCGACCTTGTGGGTGAACGGTGAGTGTGTCCACGAGCTTTCCCAGGTCGAACCGGAAGACTCCCTTCCGCCCGTCCCCGTGAGGAAGTGTCTGAACCACCTCACGTCCGACCACGTAATGCAACGTCGGGTCCGCGTCATGCCCAAGGTCGAGGATCAGCGTGCCGGGCACGTCCGTCACGCTCTCCCTGCTCAGGTGGAGCGGCTGGATCGACGGTCGCAGGGTCGAGTTTCCGGACTGGTAGGCGATGGTCATGTGCGGAGGCGTGACAACGAGCGTTCGGGCTCGACCTTCGGCACTCGCTTTGACCCGGCAGTCTCGGCTTCGTGCACCCAGGTCAAGCAAGGTGCGACCGGGCTCGATCCCGGTAGCGGTCCTTATCGTTGCGGTGCAATCCTGAAGGCCGCGCTCGGTCAACCTTCGCCATTTCGGCTCGAACGTCGCCTCAAGGCCCTCAACGATCTCGAGCGTGCGGGAAGCTCCTCGGCCCCATGGGCCGCGCACCCTGACTGTGTAGGTCCCGACAACTGGTTTCGGGACGCGGCTCCAGACCGAGTCTGGGCCGGTGTCGGTCTGGTTGCTGGTCCATCGACCGATACCGTCGCCGTTGCCATCGAGAAGAGTCACTTCCCAACGCGCTTCGCCGAGCCCGGTAGGTAGCACGACCTGTGGCAGCGATGGCACCACCGGCAGTCCGGCCTGGGTGCGGACGCCATGCACTGGTTCGTCGACCAAGATGCGAGCGGCTGCGTGCTGCCGCACTGGGTGACTTCGGCCGATGGCGACACCGACCTCGGTTGCCTCAGCGAGGTCGAGCTGCAGAAGGCACCAGCCAGCCCATCCAGGAGGCACGGGACTCTCCGCAATCACCGGCGCGTTGCCCTTCAATCGCAGGTCGCCGGGTTCTCCCGGAAAGAGCAGCCAGGTCGGCCTGCCCGGCAGAGACAGACCCGCAGGCAGGCGCAGGCCGTCTTCGCCAAACGCAAGGAGCGGATCGTTCTCATCGACAACGTTCAACGACACTTGAAGGTCGGCGTGACCTTCAAGTGCTGCCGTCGCCATCCGCACCTGCGTCGTGATGGGCACGTCGGTCTGCGGTGCTGGTTCGTTCTGACCAGGGAACAATGCCGCGGTGGCCACTCGACGCACAGAGTCATCGAGCCCAACCACCCACGTAGCAGTGCCGTCGGGAGCGTCGCCGACCGATGGCAGACGCAGCAACAGTCCTTGCCCAAACGGGTCGATGACCAACTGTGGCTGCTGCGCTCGTTTGACGGAGTCGCGCCGACTGCGATTGCGAGCGGTGAGCGCGCCAGAGGCTTTGAACTTCTGAGCGGACTCTCGAAAGCGGTCAGGCAGTGGCACGTCGGACCCATCGCCTCCGGCTGCCACGACATCGAGTAGGTCGAAAACGCGGTCGCTTATATCGACGGCGAAATCCCCGCCATAGCGCATGAACCTTGCGACGGGCATGTCAACGTTGTAGAGCTGCCGCTGTGCAGCTCGGGCAGCTGCCCACGCGACGAACTCGGCCGGATCAAGACCAGCGATCTTCTTACGGCGCTCGACAATCACCCGGTAGTAGTCAGTAAGGCAATACGTGGGCATACCGGTGTGCATCAGGATCCGGCCGACGTACTTCGTCCCGACATCCGCAGCCCCGCTGTCGAACGTGGGCAGTTCGAGTGCGACCAGATTGTCGAGGAAGGCGTCGCCCCAGATTCCGTGAAAGGCGGGCTCGTCGGGAACGCCGAGGGCGTCGGTGAGCTTGGGCCAGAAGCCTCCGGGCCCCCACTTGTCCGTCGCCACGCCAGTAGTCGCGACGACCTGAGCGGCCGGCCACCGTCGCAGATTTCGTGCCCAGTTGTCGGGATTGCTGCTTCTACGGAGGACGAGGGCGAACGACTTGATCGCGTTCTCCCAGGCCCGCTGTTTCACTTCGAGCTCAGCCGCGAGCAGGGCAGCGTCAAACTTCTTGCGCCACTGCTTGTCGCAGAGGTCGAGGTACTCCTGCGCGGTCACCATTCGCGTCTGCTTTTCGTACGGCGACCAGGGTCACTGAAAATCAAGAACGGTCCGTTTCGAGACAGAGGTTGAAGTCACATCGGCAGCGGGCCCGCTCGTGGCCGGTGACAGCGACAAGGTTAAATCGCTAGCGCCTGTCGTCAGGTCGTTCTTTCATAGCTACCGAATTTGGGGGATCGCCGTCCATGGTCAAGCGGCCCGGGCGGATTCGCAGACCGAACTGCAGCAGGTCGACGTGGCTGGTTGTGGGGAACTCTGGCAGATCTGCAACGAGAGGACGACTCATGGCCCCGTGATCGCCGGGACGGCGCGCTCGGTCATTTCGGTTGCCGCCGTGACCGCGGCGTCTGCGGCTGCGCGCTTCGCCAGCATGGTGTTCCGAGCGTTCACCTCGACGGCACCGGCCGAGCGGGCCGGGCATAGCCACGGATTCCTCTCCGCGGAAGCGGCCGAGTTGGAGCGGTTGGAATGGGAGCAGCGACTCGAGGAGCCGATTTGCGACCACGAACCTGAGCCCAGTCTCGGCTTTACAGACAGAGCGGCGCGGCACTAAGCGCTTCCCAGGTAAGCAGGTGCCGCTCGTGAACGACAGCGCATACCGCGGCGCCGTCGCATCGCTCACCATGGATCCCCCTCTCGCCTCCAGCAAAGTTCTACTGCCTATCCCGTCGACGCCGCGCACCCGCATGTGATGGTGCTTCGGACCCCGGATTGCGCGGTCAGCCGAAGGAGACAAGTGCCTTACCGGTTGTGTCGTTAACGATCTGCCCACCTCCGCCAGGCGGGACGTTGAACGACCGGAGCCGTGCGAGCGCCAGCTTCGCGAGTGGAGTCTCACGTGCCGCACTTGCCGGGGCCTCGACTGTCGGCTCTGCGAGCCAAAGGACCGCGTCGTAGTCGAGGGTGAGGCCGGCGGCGATGTTGCCGTGGGCATCGGGGACCCGGAAGTACATGTCGTTGCTGGATCTCTTCGGGAGGAGTTCGTCGAGCGCTCGCGCGGTGGCTACGCGGAGTCTGCCGGTCTCTCGACAGGTCCCGACGTGGGCCTCGATCCCGCGCAGGGCGAGGCGGTTGATGAGCAGCTTCAGCTCAGGCGCCGCAGCGTCCGCCCATTTGGCTCGGTGCTCCTTAAGCTTTTCAACGAGGGCTTCGAGCCCTCCAGCGGTGCTCGGGAGGCCGTCGCACATGGTCGTGACCTCGAACATCACGGCTTGATGGGTCCTGTTCGTCCAGTCCCGCAGATCCTTGCCGAGGGCCTTCACGTCCTTCGGCTTGAGAATCACGGTGCCCGACTCCGTGGCACGCGAACTCACCAACTCATTTCCTTCCATGACTGCTCCGCTGGTTCTCGGCAACGCTACTTGAGACCACCGACAAGCGGTTGTCGAATGTGGATGTGCGCCTCACCCGACTCCAGTTCGTTTAGCCGGTCCTGCGCATCCCATAGCTCATCGGTCGCCCAGAGGGCCTCATCAGTGGCTTGTCCATACGCCTCCTCGGCCTGCTTCAGCAGGGTCTGAGCATTCGTGGCTTGCTCGCGAGCCTTGCCGAGCTAGAGACGACGCGGCAGCGTCGAGCATCGCTGCCCACGGTCGGCCGCGAACGCTGTCGCTTCCATCAACGGGCTCAAAGGAGTGCCCGACCGGTGGCCGCGGTGTGGCCGCGCAGTCCCGCAGTCCCGAGATTTAGGTAAGGGGCCACGATGCGAGGGGGTCGTTCGGGCGGATGAGGGCAACATTGAGGTCATGCCCGTGCTGTGCGCGCGGAGCGATGCGATCAAGCCTGCCTTCATGCGAACCTGGAGTTTCTTGAGTTGTCGTTTCCAACCGCCGACATCGTCCACGGCGAGATGCTCTTCTACAGACTCAGCGGAATCGCGACGAAGCTCAACGAGACGCTGGAGGACTTGGCGCTGACAGCTGAGGTCGGCCACACGCCAACCCTTGAGCAGTACATCAAGGTGCCTCTCACCGAGGGCGGCGCCGTCATGCTTGTCTGGTACGGCCGGTGGCCTGGCGCATGGGCCCTCATGTGGCCACAGGGCCGCGAGGTCGTTCAGACTGCCTGGCCGCTCGCGCTCGACGACGCCGTCCTCATCGATCTCGTGATGGCCGTGATAGGCGAGTGCGTGGATGGAAGCGAGCTTCCGTCGCCGTACCGCTGGGGACAGGTCGAACGGTCTGGCTTGGTCGTTCTCGCCGACCACCTTCATGCCTATGGCGTGCCTGAGTCTGCGATTGGTCTCGACCCGCTGCGTCGAATCGACGACGATGGAAAGGTCCGGTACGGCGGCGCCAGTAACGAACTGTGGGTGACAGACAACAACGACGAGCAGCGGTCACTAGTTGTTCGGCTTCACGAGGACATCGGCTGGACGGTCGATCAAGTAATGCAGGCGCCAGGGGCTTCCGGCAGACTCGACCTTGCCTCCGCGCTCGGGTTGAAGCCGGCTCTACCACGAGTAAGCAGTGAGGACCTCGATGCGCTCAGACTCGCGCGAATTCTAGCGGACGATACGTCGTGGAGCGATGACAATGATGACGACGACCCGCGCTGCTTGTTCTTGTACGGCGAGGCCCCCGAGGTGTCGAGTGTCCTCTCCAAGGACGACGCCGAACGAGCAGCAGCAGCATGGCTGAAGTGGGCAGGGTTTGTGGAAGCCGACAGTGAGGTCCGGGGAGGAAGGATCCTCAGTCGAGCTATCGAATTGCACGTTGTCTTCTCGGGTCGTCCAGTACCTCTCAGTGGAGTCCAGCGCTGCATGGGCATTGCCTCGGTGAGCGGCCGAACCCCGGTAATGGTGGCCAAGTCCGGATTCTCGCGGAATGGGTCAGAGTGGGCGGACGTCGCAGGCATGTTGCTCTTCGACATAGGCGACGACGGCATCCTGCACGCTGCCAACAGACTGGCGAGGTCTCATCAGCCGCGGGCCATGGGTCCGCGGCCCGAACCGTGTTACGACGAGGCGTGCCGATCCATCGGCTGCGTGCTCGACGATGAGTACTGTTCAAGCTTGGTGGGCAGGCGTAGGCATCCCGAAGCCGATCGATGGCGATTGAACTAGCTGGTCCGTTGCAGGGTGCGGCTGCGGGGGTGCCGAGCCGATCAAAGCCATGAAGGGCCCTTAGAGGCCGGATATCGTCGGAGCCGCAACTCGGCCCGCGCCCGCTACCTGAGTCGCGGCGGCGGACTTTGCAGTTCGCAGCGCCATAGTGGCGCGATCGGCGTCTGTGCGCTGCGCTACCGATTCGGGTCGCGGGCCGAGCGCGTGGTCGCCGTCGATCTGGTAGCGGGCGCGGTAGGCGGCGATGGTCACTACAGATTCCATCCACCGGGCACGGAGCTCCGACGCTGTCGGAGGCGGCCCGAGCTGGCGTAGCCACGGGGAGTGCGTGCAGATCGCCTCCTCAGCGAGACACTGAGCCCGCGCTTCGATAAGCGCAGCCCGCTCGGACAATGCAGCGTCGTACCCGGCAGGCAGACGACCGGATGCCCGGGGCAGGAGACCCGCCACGTACGGCCCTAGCAATGTGGCTCTGCGGTTCGACGCCAGGCGAAGGCGATGGTGCAGGACTGCGGCGACATCTTCAGCGTCGGCAAGGCCTCGCCGGCTGACGCCGCTCTTCAAGACGCGTTCGGGGTCTCGGCCGTCGGCCTCGATCCTGCGGAGAATCGCGCTGAGGGGGCCGAAAGCGTCGGATTCGATGACGTCGTCTGCTTGTTCGGGGGCGAGCCCGGAGGTGCGGAGGAGGGCTGCCCAGCGGTCGCGCTGGGCATGGGCGGCGAGGGTTTCGAACTCGGCGGCGAGTTGAGCGATGGAGGTCCAGGTATCCTGCTCGGTCTTAATCGTCTGGTGTGCGGAGGCTTCGGCGCCGACGTGTTGGAGAACGCGGTGGAGCACTGTCGCGGCGGTGCCGTCGTCGGTCTCGGGCCCAGTGTGGGCCTCGTCGGGCTGGTCGATGGCGACGTAGGCGGTATTGGCATCGCGGCCACGAGTCATCGCTACGTAAAGGTGCTCTCGGGTCGTTGTGGCGCCCACTAGGACGTGGGCGGTGTCGACGGTGAGGCCCTGGGCGCGGTGGGCGGTGACGGCGTAGCCAAGGTCGACGTGCTCGGCTACGTACTCCGGCGGGAGGGTGAGGGTCGCGGCGGGACCGTGCTGACGGCGTACGGTCATCGAGCCGTCGACGTGGACCGTTTGAACCTGCCAGCGGTGGCCGTTGCGGACCCAGACGCCGGCGAGTGTACGAAGGCGACGGTCGTTGTGGCGGGTGATGATCCAGTCGCCGACCGAGGCACGATGGTCGTCGGCGAGGATTGCTTCTCGACCCGCAAGGGTTTCGCCGTTGCGGATGCGGGCGGCGCGTACGCGTTCGTTAAGGGCGTGAACCTGCTCAGTGGCGTCGGCGATGAGGAGGGCGGCTTTGCCGTTGCGTACGTCGCCGTGCCAGGCGGCGTGGGCGGCGTCGGCCATGTCTTCGCTGGTCCCGTCGCGGAGGCGGCTGTGTCGGGCGTAGGTGCTGATCACGGCGGTGTCGCCGTCGCGCAGCGCCAGGGAGGCGTGCTTCTCCCAGTTGTGGGTGAAGCGGTGGATCTCGGTGAGTGTCGGTACGTCCGCACGGCGGGATACGAGGAGGTTGAACGCTCCCCCGGCGTCGACCGCGTCGATCTGCGCAGGGTCACCGACCAGGAGCACCTTCGCTCGGGCGTCCTCGGCGATCGCAGTGATCCGGTCGAGGGTGCGGGTGTCAGCCATCGTGGCCTCGTCGATGATGACCAGGTCGTTTCGTCGCAGTTCGTAACCCGGCTTCTCACGATCGTGCTCGAGAAGCCACTTTGTGGTGTTCTCACAGGCGATGCCGAGGTCATCGCCGAGCACCTCGGCCGTTGCCGCGGACGTGGCGAGGCCGGTGACCGACTTGCTCCCGTACGCGGCGGTCCACGTCTTGCGCAGGGCTCGCATCGTGGTGGTCTTGCCCGTGCCGGCGGGGCCGACGAGTATGTCGAGGCGACGTGCCGAGCTGGTGATTGCCTTGATCGCGGCGTACTGCTCACCGCTGAGTGTCCCGCGGTGCCGGGCTGTCGCGGTGGCCCACTCGGCAACCTGCTCGTGAACCGTGGTGGCCGTGGTGTCGTCGGCTCGGGCAAGAAGACGGTCCTCGGCAGCGAGGTGCTCGGCCGAGGAGTAGACCGTCGCGTGGCGCGGCCGGAACACCGACGTGCCATCCTCGCGCTGAAATTCCGGGGGGCTCGGCGCCAGCTCGGGTGGGGTCAACGCCACCGATCCTCGCTCAGCCGCCTGGACGATGCGGTCCACGACCGCCTCGCGGTCCTCGACCGTCGCGAACCGCCATCCCATCGTCTGCCGCGACGCCTCTGCCCAGAGGTTCCAGCGCCGCCAGGTCGTACGCTTCTGCCCGACCTCGGCCACCACGTTTGCCGCCACGCTGCCGACGATGTCCTCCGGAATCTGGCTCGGGTCGACGCTCCTCGGCCGGCCAACGGTCATGATATCGCGCACCCATGTCGTCGGATCTGTGCCGATGATATCGGCGGCGCGGGCACGCCACTCTGCGGTGAGCTCGGCGAGCGACCGGACCTCCTTCTCGGGCCTGGTCGCGAGCGTGGCCTGCGCCCGCAGCTCCACGATCGTCGCGTTGCTCGGGCGGCGACCGTGCTTGGCGACGTACGCGTCGATCAGCCGTTCCTTCTCGACCTCGATCTGCTTCGTACGGCTCGAGAACTCCCGAATCAGTTCCTCCCCCACCCCGGCGATCTCCCACTGCCGGTTGCGGTCCGCTCCCCTGTCGCGCTGCTCCCACGCGAGGCCGAAAGTGCCCGTGAGGCGGTCGGCGAGGACGGCGTTGTAGTAGGCCGAGAGCGCCGTAACCGCGTGATGCATCGGTCGCCCGTCCAGACTCCGCCACCGCCCGTCCAGCACGGCATTGACTTTGTTCGAGATCACTACGTGGATGTGTAGCTGCGGGTCACCGACGCGGGAGTCCCAATGGTCGAACGCCGCCGCAATCAGCCCCTCGACCTTGACTTGGGCAACCGCGCCGTTGCCGTTCGACACACCCGCCCGCGTCGCCGCCACCTCGCGCTCCATGTACGCCAGCACCTCCGCCACCGCGGCATGGTGCGCGGCCACGATCATCTCTTGGGTGCTCGCGTCCGCGACCGCCCACAACACCGAGACCGACTTCGGCACCGAGAACGTGAAGTCGTAGCCCGCCACTGCCCGCTTGGTCGGTCGATTCTTCTCCTCGGCCTCGATTCTTTGCACCTCTGCTGCCCACTCGGACTTGTCGAGCGTCGATTCGAGGTTGCTTACGCGGTCACTGACTCGCTCCGCGAACGGCGTGGGCTCGGGGTACGCCCTTCCCAACGCCTCGCCAGTCACCGGGTCGTTGCCGGTACCGATCAGCAGCGCGAGCTGCGGCTCCGTCACTTGGTCGCCCGCGGACAGGGCCCCGTTGCCGAGTGCCAGGAGACCGGACCCCAACCATCGTCCCGGCGGCGTCCCCGTCTCGGCGTAGTAGCGCGTCAACGGACTCGACATGGATCGGTCCCCATCTCCCGCGACCACGTTGCGCAGGAGATAGCGGTAGCCGCCGCCAGCTGACATCACCCGCATCGACACTGTCACAACATCAAGGTGCACCGCTTCCTCCCCATGGGAGAGGGTCAAAGGGGCGCCGCAGTTTCGCTGTTCCAATGCGCGCAGTCGTCGGACCTGGAAGCATTGGACGCGTGAGCGAGGTACTCGGGCAGTTGCCAGCGCTCGCAGGTGTAGCGCTCGGAATAGTTGGCACGCTCGCGACGACGACAATCGCCGACGCAGCACGGTGGCGTCGAGAGCAGAGCGTCCGATTCGATAGTCGCCTTCTCGACGCATGCGCTGAGTTCTCGGCCGCCGTTCGCGATCTCACGTTCATCGTCGCCGTGATCAGCGCGGACCGCCGGCCTTGGAGCACGGTCCCGCACACGCGTAGTGATTCCTCTCCCGAAGATCTTCGCGCCGCCACGCAGCGTGTGGAACTCGCCTGGGAGGCACTATGCCTTCTCGCGGACGACGCCACGGTTTCTGCCGCCAGGAATCTCTCGAACGAAGCCAAGAAGCGTCGGGAGTACGTTGAGTCCACGTCCGGAGAGATAGACCAAGAGGTCTGGCGATCCATGCGGGCCGACCTACTCGACGCCCGTGACGAGTTCGTGACCGCCTGCAGAGAGAGTATGTCCGTCAAGCCTTTGGCCGAGACAGCTGCGCTCGAACCGTTCGTGGCCGACCGCGCCACGAGTGTCCAGGCGTGACCCCGTTCCCTCGATCTGCAAACCGTGTGAAGCAAGTGAGAGGAGGAGAGCGACTGCGCCGGAAGAACGTCGCGTCATCGTCGCGACAGGGGTGCCTCATCGACTCGATGCTTGCGCGGTCGTTTTGAACCATGAGCGGTGGTCGCTTGTACCTTGACAGGGATGTGTATTTCACCCTTCGGGTGAGGGCTGACGCTCGGTGCACCCCGGGTCCCTTGACCTGGCTGTTGAGGTCGATGAAGCCTCTCGAGATCGGGCGATCGTTGCGTGCCCGCGAGATGAAGTCCATCGACCTTCTGGCCCGGTTGTACAGAACCCTGCGGTTGCCGCGACCCATCGCTGACGTACCGCCAACACTCGCGGGAGCATGCACCTGACCAGCAAGGATGCAACTTGCTCCCCCATCCACCTCCTCGGCGAACGGCTTCGAAGGTAAGCATCCAGGTAGCCGCCGCAGTCGATCATCGAGCACATGAACAGGTCTGGCAGCGGTGGTCCGGGAGGTGGATGCGAGCGCCGGCCTCCAGTCCTCTTTACCGAACAAGGCCATCGCTACCCCGAGCCGAAGGCCCTGCGCCGAAGTCAGCCATTTCGAGAGACGCCTGCGATTCCGCCGGCACCGATCTGTCTTTGGCCGGAAAGCACGGTCCCGGTGACTCACCGGAACCATCATTCAGATGTAGCAGTCAAGAACCCGACATCGCAGTGGCGTCCTGGCCACGAAGCCACGCGGCGCAGTGGCTCACCGGTTCGACACCTTCCGGAGCGGGGACCTCGACGCCAGATGGTCGACCTACCGATAGACGGGTCGGCCAGATCCGGCGTGCACAGTAGCCAACGGGTGCTCACCCAGTCGGACAAGTCGTTCAGGACTGATCTCTTCGACCGACGAAAGGGTCAATCCGTCCCACATGGGCCCGACGCCATATGCCAGGGTATTGGCGCCGCCTCGTCGAGCGACACGAACGGGAGTCATGCCCACCTCCTGTGCCCCTCTGAGTTCGTCGCCACCGCCATCACCGACGTAGAGAGCCTCCTCCGGACGGGCGTCGAGACGCTCGAGGGCTTCTCGGTAGAGCACCGCGGACGGCTTCAGAGCACCCGAAGTGCAGGAGAACACGGCATGGTTGACCTCCTGGGCGAGCCGACCGGGTAGCCATGCCTCAGCGATCTCGGCGCTCGCGTCGCTGATGAGCCCGATGCGGATGCCGTTCGCGCGGAGATCGGTAAGCAGCGCGGAGACCGACCGGTCCGGCACGACTCTGGGAGTAGCGAGGCTTCGCCACATCGCAGCAACCCGGCTCGGCGACGCAGACGAGCAGAGGTGCTTCATCAGGTCGTCGACGAGTGAGTCGACATCCGGAAGCGACCCGTCGTGTCTGGTCATCCACGATTCATCGAGATATGCGTCGACAGCTGCGGTGCTGCTTTCTGTCACGGCGCTGAGTGCGTGCACGGCGGCGGCTCGATCCGAACGCGATGGTGCGGCCACCAGCGTCCCGAACAGATCGAAGATCGCCGTGGTGGCTGACATCGACCGGTTCCGTCTGCCTCAGATGCCGATGGTAGCGCGTACGCCGTCGAGGACGGGGCGGGCGCGCTTCCTGGCTTCCTCGCCTCCGTTGTGCAGGATGCGGTCGAGCTCGCTGCCCGGCTCCATGAGGGTGTCGTAGCGCTCCCTCATCGGGCCGAGTTCGCGTTCGAGGATGTCGGCGAGGTCGTTCTTGAGCTGTCCCCACCCATATCCGCCGGCAGTCAGTCGCTGTCGAGTCTCTTCGGTCTCTGCCGGGGTGGCGAACTGGGCGAGGATCTGGAAGACGTGGGAGGTCTCAGGGTCCTTGGGCTCCTCGACCGGCGTGCTGTCGGTGGGGATTTTGCGGACCATCTTCCGCAGCTTCGCCTCGGGCAGGAAGAGCGGGATGGTGTTGCCGTAGGACTTGCTCATCTTGCGGCCGTCGAGTCCAGGCAGCGTACGCCCGGAGTCCTCGTCTGGCACCGAGGCTTCTGGGATCTTGAGGGTGTAGGCCTTGCCGTAGAGGTGGTTGAACGTGCCGGCGATGTCGGCTGCGTACTCGACGTGCTGCATCTGGTCCTTGCCGACCGGGACGATCTCGGAGCCCATGATGAGGATGTCGACGGCCATGAGGACCGGGTAGTTGTACAGGCCCATGTTGATGCCGGCGTCTAGTTCGTCGCGTCCGGCTGCGGCGTTCTGGTCGCGGGCGGCCTTGTAGGCGTGGGCGCGGTTCATCAGGCCCTTGGCGGTGATGCAGGACATCACCCAGTGCATCTCGAAGATCTCGGGCACGTCGGACTGGCGGTAGATGAGGGTCTCGGTCGGGTCGAGGCCGGCGGCGAGCCAGGTCGCGGCTACCGAGCGGGTGTAGTGGCGCAGGAGCTCGGGGTCCCTGATGCTGGTCAGGGCGTGATAGTCGGCGATGAAGTAGATCGACTCGTGCTGCTTGGTCAGCTCGAGCGCAGGTCGGATCGCGCCGATGTAGTTCCCGAGGTGTGGCTCACCTGTCGGCTTGATCCCGGTCAGGGAAACCTTCGCGTCTGTCTGCGACATGGGCTGAAGTCTAGGGGTGGTCAGGTTCGACTCGGTGGTCATACTCGCTCTCCGGTCTTGGTCAGGAGATTCGCGTAGACGTCGGCGTGACGTTCGCTGATCTCGGCACGTTCGGCCAGTCGAACAGCCCGTACGTGCTCCTGGTCCTCCGTTGCTGTCGCGCTGCTGCGGTCGGCGGTGTCCATGGCGAGTTCGCTCGCGTGGCGTAGGCATGTCGGGAAGTCGTCGACGGTGAGCGAGTCGAGTGCGAACCAGGCGACGGGCAGATGTTTTCGTGGGCCTGTGGTGAGCTGGCCGTGCAGGCTCGCGATGTCGGGCGCGATGACGGGGAGGCCGATGTCTCGAGCGAGCTCGAGCTGACCGGAGTGGGTGATGTGGGAGTAGGGCAGCACGAGTGCAGATGCGCCGGTTAGCCAGTCAACCAAGTCGTCGTCGCCGAGCATGGTGTGTGCGACGGTCAGATGTAGTCGTGGATCGGTGCGTGCGGTCTCTTCGAGCAAGTCGAGGAGCGCGGCGTCACGTTCTTGGTCGGCCCGAGTGACCGATCGAAGCAGCACTCGAAGGTTGGGGCGCTCGTCCCCCAGGTGCTGCCACGATCGCACCAGGATCTCGAGCTCGCGGTAGGGACGGAAAGCACCGAACACGGCGAGCCCACCGCTGCCTCTGACGGGAACGGCCGGAATCGACTCGATCGAGATGGCGGCGCCATGGGGTGTGATTTCGGCGGGCTCGGCGTGAGGTGCCAGGGCTGCGATCTGTTCGGCTGCCTGTGGCGTGAGGGTGAACACGTGATCGGCCTCGGCCGCAATGTAGGCGACCTTGGTCAGGAAGTCACCGACGTTGGCCTCGATGTTGGGCACGAGGTCGTGGATCGTGGCGACAAGACGTACGCCCTCAGCGACTGTGCGCTTGCGCAGCTGGATCAGATCATCGAGGGTCACGAGTTCCAGTGAGTGGAGGTGAACGATGTCGAAGTCCCACCGCGGTTGTGCCAGGAGGTCCGCGATCCGAAGAGTCGGGCTTGCCACCTCCGGGGTGGTGTGGGCGGGGCCGAGCGCTTTGGCGTAGGTCATGTGTGACGGGATCTGCAGCACGGTGGGCAGGGTCATCGTCGGGCTCCCAGGTGTCGGGTGAGTTCGGAGAGTGTGGGGGCGTCGATTCCGTCGGCCTTGTCCTCGACCAGGCGTACGGCGGCCATGTGGAGTGCGGCTAGGCGCGCGTGACCGGTCTCGCTCGGCGCCAGTGCGTGGTGCCTCTCGGCGCTGTGGATGAACGTGACCACGGTGCTGGGATCGAGTGGAGTGCGCAGGTCCGGGCGCCAGCTGTGGGTTAGCGATGCTGCCGCATAGCCGACTGCCTCGGCGACGGGTACGGAGATGAGGATCTCCCAGTCCAGGACAGCCAGGACGGCGTTGTCGGCATAGAGGAGGTTGTCGGCTCGCCAGTCACCATGGGTTGTGGTCCAGGAGTGCGTGCCGGCGAGCGCGCTGATCCGGTGCCACGACCCGACGATGGCGTCCCTCAGTGAGCTCGAACGAGCGGCGTGTGCCGCCTCGCGGCTCCGCGCCGGCAGCCCATCCGGACGGCGAGGAACCCAGGGTGCGCTCGCACGACGAAGCACCTTGAGCTGCCTCGCGAAGACCTCGGCTGCGGCATCGACCATCTCCGGGGTGGGGTCGGTGCGGTGCTCGCCGTTGACGTACTCATGAACCGTTGTGGGCGGCTCTGATGACCAGTCGAGCATCTCGGGCATCGGCACGCCGGCGGAGCGGAGCCGATGTTCGATCTTGGACAGTGCGCGGACGTCCTCGCCGCACAAGTGCGTGTATTCCTTCAGCACGCAGGGTCTACCGGAACCGTCGCTTACGAGTCGGGTCCGGTTGCGTTGGCGTGGGTGGGCGAGCGGGTCGCTCGTCATGGCTGCGGCGCTCATCGTGCGCAGCGCTTCCACTGGTCCGCGTACCCGACGAACGTGTCGAGGTAGTCGGACTTCACCTGTGCCCAGGTGATCGGATCGGCGTCGCGAGCATCGTAGGAAGAGCGTGCTGCACGGATCTGCGCGTCGCCCCATCCGCTGGCCAGGTCGATTGCCGAGAACAGTGCCGGCTGGTCCGCCGGGGCATCGCTGAGGATCCTGGCTCTGAGGTCGTCTGCGTTCATGCCGAGGTGGATGGCCGATGCGGGGATGCTCTTGGACATCTTCGGATATCCCCCGAGTCCACCGATGACCCGGAAGTAGACCGCTCCGACCTCGGCCTCCCAGCCGAGACTGAGATCTCCCGCGGTGCGTTGTCGTTCGAGGACGATCCGTGCGAGCTGGGTGAAGTAGGCCTCTTCCATGCCGGAGACCATCAAGATGTTGCGGGCGCCGTTCTCGGCGGGTCCGAGGATGTCGGCGACGGTATAGAGCGAGTCGACCGTCAGGCCGACCTCGCCACCGAGCAACCCATGGGAGTCGTAGAGGTCGTTGAGGTCCTCGCAATGCTCGGCCAGGTCCGTGGGGGTCAGATAGCGGGCGATCCGACCGGCACGGGTGAGGTTGCCCTCGTGCAGATGCGTACGCAGCTCTCCACGGTTCTCGTCGAACCCGATTGCCCGAAGGAAGGCCAGCATCTGGTCGCGCACTCGGAGCAGGTCCGCCCAGGCGACGTTGCGGGAGTTCCATGCGCCAAGCTCGGAGACGATCACCGTCATCGGGACGCCGAGTCGCTGCTGCAGCTCGATGATCCCGATCATGACCGACAACGTTCCGGCTGTGGGAGCGTTGGTCGACCCGAACCCGGTGACGACCTCGAGATCAGTGAGGTCCGCGGGAAGGACATCTGCTGCGCCGTTCTCGTGGGAGAACCGGCGGGCGATCGGCCCCAGACGATCGTGGACCCTCCGAGAGATCGGTTGAACCGTGGAGATGATGGGCGACGTGGCGGCGGTCATCACAGGACCCTTTCCTGGAGTGTGATCAGCAGGTTGTGGGCACGTCCGGAGATCCGCGCCTCGTGAACGTGGCGGAGCGCATCGGCGAGGCTGCCGAGACGGCCGGTGGACTCCCACGAGATGAGAGCGGCGTTTGTCTCGACGAGGTCGCAGCTCGGGCCCGAGTTGCGAGGTGCGAGGGACGCGGCCAGCCGGGCGGCGTTGGCATCATGGTCGCTTCCGTGCGCTACGGCATGAACCCAGTGCGGTGGCGCGTCCGGGTACGTCGCCTCCTGGACACTCACCGATCCATCACCTGCGAGCGCGTGGCGCGCCCGGCCGTACGGCACGCTCTCATCGATGATCCCGCCCGGCCGGGGCTCGGCCATGACCACGCTTCCGTGAGGCAGGTCGGGTCGGCACGCGCTGATGGCATGCGCCGACAGGCCGACGCGCGGATCAGCGATGCCGTAAACGAAGGAGCCGGCACGAACACCAAGCACGGCGATCGGCATCATGAAGCTGAACGGGTTCACCTGGGTGAAGACGTCGTCGTACTCGGCGGCGTACCGGGGACAGAACATTGCGTACGGCACGAACGCGATGCCCACCTCGTCGACGGCGCGCCTGAGCTCTCCGACGCTCTTCACCGGCTCGATCCCGAGGTTTCCGAGAACGTCAGCGGAGCCGCTGACGGCCGACACGGAGGCGGAGATCCCCTTCACGACGCGGGCACCGGCTGAGGCCGCCAGGACAGCGGCGGCTGTGGACACGTTGAAGGTCTTCAGGGTCTCTTTGCCGCTGCCGGCGACCAGGACGGTGGCCGAACCAAGGTCGATCGGGTCGGCGAGATGTCCGTGCAGCACCGGATCGAAGTTGACGACCGTCTTCCACAGGTCGACGAGGTCAGCCGCTGTGGTTGTCGTAGCGCCGGTGAGCTGGTGAGCCCACATCCGCCAGCGGCGGTCCCGGTCCGGGCCACGCGAGCGAAGGAGGTCTTCGAGCTCCTCGGCGGCCCCGGGGCTGGGGACGGCGGTGGTCGGGGGTGGAAGAGTGTCGATGCTCATCGTGGTGCTCCTCGAGATCAGCGAATGATGGGTGTGGCGGCATGACCGACCCGACGGCGCCGTCGACGTCGTGGGTGGATCTCCTTGGCTGCGGCTGGATCCAGCCGCGGACTGGTGGCGCTGTTAGTGGGTCAGCTTTCGAACGCACCCGGCGCAGATGTCCTCGGCCGGGATCGCTGCGGCTGACTGCGCAGGTTCGATGTGCCAGCGGCCGAGACGCCGTCCGCATGCGGTGAGCAGGTAGCTGCTCCTCCGCCGGCCGACAGCCTCGTAGTGCCAGAAACTCCCGTACACGGTCTTGTAGACCGCGGTCGTGGTCCGCGCCGACGACGATGAGTTTGCGCTAGCGTTGTTCATGTCGACGCGCGCCTCCGGATTCTGGCTGGTGATCAGGGCAGTTCGATTACTGAGATCCAGTCAACGCGAGGCCGGGCGCTGTCGACATGGCACCGATGTCGCACTGTTGCCGCATCTGTGCAGCAATGCCGCATGGCAGGTGCGTTCAGCAGGTTTCGATCCGGCTTGGGAGGGTGGATGGCACGGCGTAACGACCTCGTGCGTCAACGCAAACTCGCGGGCTTCTCCCAGGAGCGCCTGGCGTACGCGATGGAGGTCGACCGCTCCACGATCGCCCGATGGGAAGCCGGCGAGGCCACTCCCCTGGCCACCTTCCGACCGCAGCTCGCAAAGCTTCTGAACGTCACACCGGCCGAGCTCGAAGGGATGCTCACCGAGGGTGCGGAAGCCGTTTCAGGCCCGCCATGCGTGGTCATCAGCGGCAGCCGTACGCCGGGGTGTGACGACCAATTGCTCGACGCGACCGTGGCCGCGCTCGCGCGACTCGTCGCATTCTCAGGCATCGTGGTGAACCACGGGCCGGTAGGCATAGGGATCGAGGTGGTCACCTACGTCGCTGACCAGTTCCGTCCCGCAGGATTCGCGATGAGCACCGCACGATTCGGTCGGGAGAACGTCGTCCATGGTGCTGACCTGATGATCGTCGTCGGCGGAGCGTCAGGAACCGCTGCTGAGGTCAGCATCGCCCAAGCGCTCGGTATGCCAGTCCTGCCCTACGGTCCGACCGGCGGCACTGCAGCACGTACGTTGGAAGCCCTCTGCGCTGAAGGCGGGACGAGCACGAGCACTGGGCTCGTCGCCGAACTTGCGGAGTGCGTAACCCCTACCCAGTTCACCGCGATCACCGAGCGCGCGATGAACGAGATTGGAACCCTGCTGTGACTCGTCCCTATGTCTTGCTCTCCGTCGCTGCGTCCCTGGACGGCTACATCGACGACGCCACTTCGGAGCGGCTGCTGTTGTCCAACGATGAGGACTTCGATCGGGTCGACGAGGTCCGGGCGGGGGTAGACGCGATCCTCGTCGGAGCCAACACCATCCGCGCCGACAACCCGCGTCTCATGGTCCGCTCCGACGAACGACGCGAGAAGCGCGAGGCCGACGGCCGCACAGCGACACCGATCAAGGTCACCATCACCACCTCCGGTGATCTCGACCCGAACGCGAAGTTCTTCGCCACTGGCGAGGTCGACAAGATCGTCTACACGACCGACGCCGCAACACCCGGCCTCACCGATCGTCTCGCAGGTTCGGCGACCGTTGTCGGGCTCGGTGAAACCGTGACGCCCGGTGCGGTCCTCGATGACCTCGCCGCCCGCGGCGTTCAACGCCTGATGGTTGAAGGCGGCGGGACGATCCACACCATGTTCCTCACCGCCGGCCTCGCCGACGAGCTCCACCTGGTCTTCGCTCCGTTCTTCGTCGGCGATGACAATGCGCCGCGGTTCGTGAACCCCGGCAACTTTCCGCAGGACCCGAGCCATCGCATGAAGCTCGCCGAGACGCGGCAGATCGGTGACTGCGTCCTGCTCCGCTACCTTCCGCGATGAACGATCGAGCCGCCTCAGACCTCGATCGCCGCCTGTTGCTTCGGGCGATCGAACTGGCCGAACGCTGCCCGCCATCGACCACTGCATTCTCAGTCGGAGCCCTCATCACGGCCCCAGACGGAGCCGTTCTCGGCGAAGGATGGTCACGGAAAGACGATCCGCACCAGCACGCCGAGGAAGCGGCGCTCGACTCACTTCCTGTGGGCACCGACCTCACGAACGCAACGATCTACACGTCGCTCGAGCCGTGCAGCACCCGCGCCTCGCGTCCGGTCACCTGCACCCAGCACATCCTGGACGCAGGCATCCCACGGATCGTGTACGCCTGGCGCGAACCATCGACCTTCGTCGACTGCGTCGGCGCCGAGACACTCGAAGCAGCCGGCCGGACCGTCATCCAAATCACCGAGCTGTCTGATGCAGCCCGCGAGCCAAACGCGCACCTCATCGACGTTCCCTGACAGGGAGACGACACTCCGTCCCACCGGCACGCGCCTGCGTTCGGAAGAACAGACATCGGGCAGATCCGTGCTGGCCTCTGATCGCCAAAGTCGGGATCCTGGCCAAGCCTATTGGACCCTACTTGACCCAGGGCACTACAGTGCGCCAGCAGACTGGCTGGAGTCGACGCGCTTCGCAGTGATCGCCGGGCCATTCGCCGAGCACGGAGACGCGCTGAACCGCCGCTAGAGACCCACCGTCGAACCCGCGGCGACCGTCCCCCTTCTGTGCCATGCTCAACTTTGGGGATGACGCATACGGACTTGGTAGCGGCCGCCGACAGCCGTTGCCAAAGTTATCGCGCCCTCCTCGCGATGAGATGGCGGAGTAGGAGGGGAAATGAGCACGCCGTACGTCTCGCACAGGCGTCTAGTTCAGAACTCGATGGCCGCCATGTTGTCTGCGATCGAGATCTACAACAAGCCGATGATGACCTACCGTGACGAGGTCACGGTCATGCTCATCGTCAACGCGTGGGAGCTTGCACTCAAGGCCGCCCTCCGCAAGGCCGACGTACGCATCTTCTACCCCAAGAAGCGCAATGAGGCTTACCGCTCCTTCGCCCTCGACACGGCGCTGTCGAAGGTAACCGGCAAGCAGCTTTGGCCGGAAGATGTTGACGGCGTCGGCGTCACGGCGAATCTCAAGGCGCTTGCCGACTACCGCGACCGCGCCACTCACCTCTACAACGTGGAGGGGCTCGGGGCGCTTATGTACCCGTTCCTTCAACAGAACGTCCTGAACTACCGGGATTTCGTCCTAGGGATCTTCAAGAAGGACCTAGCGGACTCGATGACCTGGCAGTTGCTGCCCCTTGGAGCGACGGCACCGGCGGAGTCGGTTCAGTTCATGAAGGCGGACTCCAGTAGTACTCCGGTCGCCGAAGTGAAGCACTTCCTTGATGGGCTGCGCCGGTACATGGACGATGCCGAGGCTGCTGGCGGTGACACCGCTCGCGTGGCGACCGTGTACGACATCCACATGCAATCCGTGAAGAAAGTGACGAGTGCGGATCTGACGGTCGCGGTCTCCCCAACCGCCGACGGCCAGGTCGTCGTCAAGCGCGCCGACCCGAATCAGACGCATCCGTACACAATGACTGAACTCTTGGCGAAGGTAAATGCCAAGCGCAACGGGCGGAAGATCACGAGTCACGATCACCAGGCGGTGTGCTAGAAGGAGAGCCTCCGCGACAACCCAAGGTACGCATGGAAGCACAGCAATGCGTTGTCCCCAGTGTGGTCGGGGGACGCTGTGAGCTATCTCGCCGGTCTCTCCGACGAGTACTACGACGGGGTGCGTAACGCCTACCAGAGTCGGCCGCGCAGCAGCGGGTGACCCGAGACGTTCGTGGCTTCTGGATCCCGACCTGACCTGGGCTGATCGTCGTAGCCGAGTGGGGAGCTCAAAGCCACATCTATAGTCCCAGGGCATCACCACGAAGCTGGCCAGGACATCGGCACGCCGCCAGCTCGAGCGAGCCGCCAACTCACAGGCCAGCGTGTGGATACGGTCCCGCTGGCGCCTCAGGAATCTCGATTCGATGTGCTCCTCACAGTCACGACACTGAGGGCCGCCACCGCGGCTGCGCCGCCCACCATGGCGGCCTTCTGGCCGACTTCGAGGCCAGCCTTCTTCAGCTGCCGCGGGTCGCGGACTGCCTCGGTCCACCGCATCGAGGTGAGTTCGTCGCGTTCCATGTTGATCCCGAGCGGGGCGTGGAAGTCATCGACGACGGTCGCCGTCGCATTGAGTGAGTTGATCACGCCTCGTGCTGCTGCCGCATGCAGAAGGACATGCTCCATTGCAACTGTGCCTGCACGATCCATCTGCGACATGAGACCCTCCGTATGCTTGAGGACCTTCGCCCGCCTGACCTCACGCGCTTTCCGCACCCCACGCCGGTGGCCGTCGAGGCGCTTGGGCGAGGTGGCGAGCACATGATCGAGTTCGATGACGCTGAACTCGTCCTGCAGCTCGAAGCAGCGCGCCAGAACGGCAAGCTGGATCGCAACTTCGCGCTCGACTTCGCGTGTCGCCTTCATCAGTTCACCAGGCTTGCTCTTCTCTTCAATTTTCTCAGCCAGAGCTCCGAGGGCTCTCAACGCCTCGTTCTGGACCTCATGAAGAGTCTTCGACGCGCCGCTGACCTTGCCCCAAAGTGTCTCTGGGTCACCGCCGTGGTGGTGGATGGTCATCGCTTCTTCTATGGCTTCCGCAGCCGCGTCCATCTTGGCCAGCACATGATCTCGTTGGGCGCGTCGCACGTCGTCCAGTTTCTCGTCGATCCTTTCGAACAGCTCTTTGAGCTCCTGGGCCTCAGACTGCTGGGCGAGCTGCGTCATGATCCCGCCGACCCCGGAGAGCACCGCAGGGTTGGTGAGGAGGGAAGTTGGCCCGTCTTCGACCTGAATCCACTTGAGCGAGTTCTTCCCTGTCTCGCCGACCATCGCGTGGCTGACACCTTTGGTCTTGGTCTTCATCAGACCGCCGGCTTCTTGAATCTTCTTGGCCGACTCTGGCGTCAGTTTCAGATAGAGGGCGGACTGCTCAGCGATCCCCGCGGCGGTCTCGGCGAGGTCTGCGCCGCTCTTCAACACACCCGACACGCGCGCCAGATCGAACTGTTCGGCGTGCGATCGCAGATCGACATGGTCCAAGAAGCGCTCAAGAGCCGACGTGCCTCCCACGACAACAACGCCGTCATCGTCACCAATCAGTTCGATCTCGTTCGTCATCACTCGCTCCTTCAGGGCCGAGGCTTGTGCAGGGGTCGACCAACCAGGCGCGGCAATTGCTGGTTCTCCCCCGCCCGTTGGTCAGCCCAACCACGATAGACATCGGACGCTCCCGCGTCTCGTCTTCGTGCAGCGACATCCACCTTGTCGATCAGGGTCAAGCTGGCTGCTCAGCGGTGAGAGCCGAAATTCGACCTGCCGCTCGGTCCTCCGCAGCAAACTGATCGTCACCCTGTCCGTCAACGACATTGCTTCAGATACTCGATGCGAAAGACGACGCTCGTGACGACGGACTCTTAAGCCGACTCGACCGCTGCCTTGGCTTCGGCGAGTCCGACCTTCGTTGCTTCCCGGTATGCCTTGATGGCGCCCAGCTTGTTCCTGGCTTCCAACTGCACAACAACGGCTGGAAGGTCCCACGGCGACGGAAGGCCCGCTTTGAGTTGGGCATTCCGCTCGACCCGTGCCTCTGCTCGCTCAGCAGCGACACGCTCCGCCGTGCCGTTCGCTCGCCTTCGAGTACGCACCAGCCAAACGGCGAGGAACCCAACTGCGACGGCGGCCGAGATCACCGGGTCGTACCAATCGATTCCTTCTGGGGCGGTTCCGTTGCTGACGCCGGCGAAGTTGCGTATCGCTTGCTGGCCGAAAAACGCTGCCACAAGGATCCACCAGTGCCGAGCGAACCATCCGGTGCTGGCCGTCCCCTCGCTCGTCGACGGGCGCGCCTGAGCATGATCGTCAACCACCCGCTGGTCGCGCTCTGCATCTGCGACCAACTGTCGCGCAGTGAGGTTCTGGGGCGACATCTCGCCCAGTAGGTCGTACTTGAACAGCGCGATGCCCATGTCGTCGGCGTACTCGACCGCCGGGCGCGCGAAGCCTACGCCGGAGAAGAACAGCAGGGCCTTCTCCGTCTCGTTTCTCCGCGCGCCAACGAGCCTCTGAACTGCAGGAGCGCCAGTTTGGTGAGCTTCGAACTTAACCTGCGCAAGAGCGCTACCTGCAACGACGTCGATGCCGCCGTCCGGGCCAGCCGGCGTGCAACGGGAATCGGTGAAACCCCAATAGCGCATCCAACGAGCCGCGTTCTCCTCCGCGGCCTTCCATGAATCGATCTGCTGCGGTTCGGGCTTGCTTTTCACAACTGCACATAATGCACCAGCGCACCGACAAGTCTGTCCGCCGCCCGCCTGTCGCAAGTACCTCGCCTATCGTGGCAACAGTCCCGGTGAACCTATGTCGGACGACACAGCGCGGGCGAGTCCCCGCGATCGTCCCGTGGCACGATGCCACCGTGCGTCCCCTCTGCGGTTCTGTCAGCGCTGTCACGCTTTAGAGACCGCCCAGACTGCCGACCTGTCCTTCACGATCACGAGGTGGCCTACGATGGCTGACCGTCAGGCGAGAGCCGCCGCTATGGTGACCGACTTCGTCTGCACCTTCTTGGCCAACACCTGGAGCATGAAGGCGGACAAGGACGGCTTGTTCGACAGCTACCGGAACCCGCCATGCCCGGAGTGCGGCACCAACGGTGCCGACCCGAACGACTACGGTGATTGGAAGTGCCCCGACTGCAATCACGAGTGGCGCAAGTACGGTAACGGTGGCCTGGTACTCGGGATGTGGCCCAACTGTCCTAAGTCCGCCACCACGCCCGAGCAGGCGTGAATGCGCGACCGGCTCACTCGCTCTCGTAGGCATCCATCTCCTCGAGCAGCGCCTCAGCGAGCTTTTCGTCCATGCGGTACTTCCGTGCGTTGTAGTCGGTCTCGTAGACGGGGCCGACGCCGCCGCCGATCTGGTTGCGACCGAACCCGATCGCAGACATCCGCCCGCCCATCGCCTTGCCGTCGAAACCGTCGACCCCGGTCTGCTCCTCCATGTGCGCGAAGACCTCGTTCAGGTCGACGGCAGGAGCGTTCTCTGCGATGTAACGCAGCCCGGTCCACGCGTCCGATCCGTCGAGCCACTCGACGAGCTTCTTCAGCCGCGGCCTCGTCCACTTGCCCGGCAGGTAGTCGTCACCGGTGCCTGGCGTCTCATCCTCGTCGGCGTTGTACGGGACGCCGTAAGCAGCATGGATGGCCTTGATTGCACTCTCGAAGGAGTCTCCAACCGTATCAATACTGATTTTCACTTGATTCCCCGCTTCTCTTCGTTCACATGAACAGGTCTTGCCAACATCAGTAAGACTACAGCAAGTGATTGCCATCTCTCTAAATAAGACTTGGACCATTCAGATGCCGTCTCAGGGACCAGATGGAGTTCGTCGGCCGGTTCGGACCAGGTGGCACCGAGGGCTGGTCGTGACGTTCGAGTGGGATCCACGGCGCGACCTCATCGGTGCCTGACCCAGACGAGTACTTCACCCTCTCGGCGGTGACGAGGCCGACACAACTTGCTCCTGACCACCTCCGTGTCGAACGTCGGGAGCAAGCAACGAGGACAATCACAGTGCGGCTCGCCCATCCCAGCGCGAACATCAACATCAGCCCAACACCAACAGCTCGGTCATCGCCCAGCTTGGTGAGGATGTGGCCGACGTGATGATGATGATCAGCCTGATCTGCAAGGATCGCCGGATCCAGCGGCGGCAGCGTTCGCCCCGCTCGTTCGTGCAGGAGAAACCGTGCTTCAAGTGGCGATAATCGGCGGGTACGTCCTTGAAGAGGTGGTCGCCAGGATGCTTCGCGGCAGTGGCTACTCGCTCCTGACCTCGCCGCAGCAGGACGAGAACTACCTCCTCAAAGACAAGCACGGCCTGCTCGTACGAGGACGTGGAACCGACCACCAGGCGGATGCGCTCGGCGACCTGGTTATCCCGATTCCATTCTCGTTGCCCGTGCGGCTGTTCGCGGAGGCGAAGAACCGCGCCAAGCCGACCGGCATCGATGCCGTACGCAACGCAGCCGGCGTCATAACCGACGTCAACCAGTTCCAACCACATCCGAGACGGCTCAAGGTCTGGCGAGGCGACTCGACCTACCACTACCGCTACTCGCTGTTCTCCACCTCTGGCTTCACCGCCCCCGCCCAGGACTTCGCGCTCGCTCACCAGATCTCGCTGATTGACCTGAGCGGCCCGTCCTTCGCCACCTGGCGCTCCGCCGTGGAGACTTTCGCCGCCGAGGTCCAGGGCCTGGCGATCCAGGCCGGCCTGACCACCTTCCCGACCGGGCAGATGCGTGCTGCACTCCGCGCCGCGCTCCACAGCACCGACGACGGCCCCGCCGCGGAAGACCCGTCGACGCAGGTGCTGACTCCGATGCCCGAAGGCGTCCTCGAGGCACTGGCCCAAGCCCTCGCGAGGTCGATCGAAGGAAGCCTCGTCCTCGGCTTCCCCTCCGGCCCTCAGGTTCTCGCGCTGAAGCCGGACGACCCGCGTAGGTTTGCGACGTGGACACGTGATGCACGGCCGGTCGTGCCGATGGAGCTGCGCTACGCGCCCGGTCGTCGGCAGCAGGGCGAGTGGGCGCTGCTCCCGTCGCACGATCCCTGGGGCCGGAGCCTGGTTCTCAGGTTCGCGACACCGCCCGCCCTGGCCGAGTGGCTCTTCGCCCTGGACAGCGACGAGCGGGACAGACTGAATCGCGCGAAACAGGGGGTCCTCTCCTCGATCACCATCTTCGTCGACGGCCGGACCATCCGGTTGGAACTGGACACCGAGACGCGGGTCCGTAAGGACACCGGGTACGGCGAGGAACCCTTGCAGGAGCTTCAGTACGAGCGCAGGGCACCCGACCTCTCCGTGGAGGAACCGGAGGCTCCCCCGATCGAGATCGAGAGCCCGTGGAACCCGGACGTGGCCGCCGCCTACGTCAACCTGCTCCGCCAACGCCATGATGGCCCATGGGCCGACCTGCTGCTGTACGCCGCCGCCCACCGCGACCACGTCCCTCGCGGCGCCGTCTACGACATCATGGGTTTCGAGCCGCAGCGCAAGATGAACGGCATCACTAAGCCGTTCGACACCGCCTGCAAGAGGATGGCCGCGCTCGGCCGTCTTCCGCGTGGCGTTCCCAACCCGTTCAAGGCGCGCTATCCCCAAGCCAGTGGCTGGGCCCTTGGTCTCGACCTGGACGCCGCCCTAGGCCATGCACTTCGCCACGCCATGCCTGACGACCTCGACGACCTCGACCTCTGACCGGAACGGCTTGGGGACAATTTCCGGGGAGGCGACCCCCGAACCCTGCCAGCGTCGCGCATCTTCACCGCGCTGCCGCGCTGCGTCGAGGCAGCTTGACGACGTCGTTCGCCTTGAAGCGCCGGACAGAGCCGATGCGATACGACCTCAAGACGTCGCTCTCTGTCCACCTGTCCACGGTGCGTATGGAGACGCCGAAGTGCTCAGCTACCTGACGCGCGGTCAGCCAGTAGATCTCGTTCGTCGATCGAGCCATCGGATGCGCTCCTCACTGTCGGGACGTCAGCAAGGTGCGTCCGATGCGCCTCGCACCAAGCGGCTCATCAGGAGCGGCAAACCGTCCGACATTCGAGACAAGATCGGACAAGAATCCGATTTGGTGGCAAATCCGTGGCAGACAGCCGAAAGCAGAACTGGCTCTGACCTGTTTACCCAGGTCAGAGCCAGTTTGTTTCGGTCGGGCTGACAGGATTTGAACCTGCGGCCCCTTGACCCCCAGTCAAGTGCGCTACCAAGCTGCGCCACAGCCCGAAACTGCGAGTGGATTTCTCCGCTCGAAGCGCTCCGAACATTACCGCACGGCGTCACACGCTCACCAATCGGTATCCCCGTCCGGCGGGTCGTCGGCGGACGCGAGGGCCTCGGCGGCTTCGTCGATGATGGCGCGCATGGCTTCCTCGGCGGCTGCCGGGTCGCCGTTGCGCACGGCGATCGCCACCTTCTCGTGCAGCTCGATGGCGGTCGGGTTCGGCTTGTCGGGCATCAGGTGGTGGTGGGTACGTCCGGCGAGGAGCTCGGCGACGAGGTCGCCGAAGGCGGCGAGCATGTCGTTGCCGCAGGCGTTGAGCAGGACTCGGTGGAAGGTCGTGTCGGCTTCGAGATAGGCCTCCAGGTCGCCGGCAGCAGCGTGGACCACCATGTCGGCCACGGATCGGGCCAGCTCACCGTGATGCTGAGGCTCCGCCCGCTCGGCGGCGAGCCGGGCGGCGATCGGCTCGAACCCGAGCCGCAGCTCGGAGAGTGACAGCAGCTGCTCGCGTCGACCCTCACCGTCGAGCCGCCAGCGGATGACCAGCGGGTCGAAGACGTTCCACTTCTGCCGCGGGAGGACGGTGATCCCGACACGGCGCCGCGTCGTGACCAGGCTCATCGACTGGAGGACACGCACCGACTCCCGTGCGACCGGGCGCGAGACGTCGTACGTCGCCTGGATCCCTTCAAGCGTGAGAACGGCGCCCGGCGGCAGCTCACCAGAGACGATCTGGCGCCCGAGCGCGTCACGGACGCTCTGGTGCAGTCGATGTACTGCCTCACCGCTCGAACTCGTCACAGCGGCATCGTCGCACAATCCAGGCGCGACGTAATCAGAATCCGTTATGACACCCCGCCTTGCCAAACGGATGCCTTTTGATGCACCCTGTGACGCGTGACACAGAACCCCCTCCTCGTCGTCATGGGAGTCTCCGGCTCCGGCAAGTCGACCGTCGGCGCTGCGATCGCCCAGCGCCTCCGAGTCCCCTTCGCCGACGCCGACGACTTCCACCCGCCGGAGAACATCGCGAAGATGGCCTCCGGTCGCGCGTTGAACGACCACGACCGGCAACCCTGGCTGGAGACGCTCGGCGGCTGGCTCGCCGAGCACGAGCAGACCGGGGCGGTGCTGAGCTGCTCGGCGCTCAAGCGCAGCTACCGCGACCTGCTCCACAGCCGTGCCCGCGGTCTGCGGCTCCTCCACCTCAGCGGCACCCCGGAGGTGGTCGAGGCACGCCTCGCCGCCCGCGCGGGGCACTTCATGCCGCCGTCACTGCTGCGCTCGCAGTTCGCGACCCTCGAGCCCCTCGCTCCCGACGAGCAGGGCACGACCATCGACATCGACCAGGACATCGACGCGATCGTCGACCGCTACCTCACCACCGAGAACCTCTCCCCGAACCTGATCTCCAAGGAGTCGGCATGATCCTCCTCGCCGCGCCAGAGCCGGTCGCACCGGTCGCCTCCGGCGGCGTACTCCTCGCCGCCGCGCTGGCCTCGATCGCCCTGATCGTCGTCCTCATCACCTACGTGAAGCTGCACCCGTTCCTCGCGCTCCTGCTCGGCGGCGTTGCGGTCGGCGTGCTGGCGGGACGCAACGTGATGGACGTGATCACCTCCTTCGGTGAAGGCTTCGGCGCGACCGCGACCAGCGTTGGCCTGCTGATCGCGCTGGGCGCGATGTTCGCCAAGCTCCTCTCCGA
This sequence comes from Nocardioides sp. NPDC006303, assembly GCF_040613175.1. Taxonomy (NCBI): domain Bacteria; kingdom Bacillati; phylum Actinomycetota; class Actinomycetes; order Propionibacteriales; family Nocardioidaceae; genus Nocardioides; species Nocardioides sp. NPDC006303. The sequence goes on along the minus strand of NZ_JBEXRR010000005.1, from coordinate 112,304 downwards.
CTCCGGCGGCGCCGACCAGATCGTCGACACGATCGTGGGCAGGTCCTCGGTTCGTACGCTGCCGTGGGCGATGGCGCTCGTCGGCGCGATCATCGGTCTGCCGATGTTCTTCGAGATCGGCCTGGTCCTGCTGATGCCGGTCATCTACCTGGTCGCCCGTCGCGCGCAGGTCTCGCTCATCACCGTCGGTATCCCCACCCTCGCGGGCCTCTCGGCGATGCACGGCCTGGTGCCGCCGCACCCGGGTCCGCTCGCCGCGATCGACGCGCTCCAGGCCGACCTCGGCACGACGCTCGCGCTCGGCGTACTCGTCGCGATCCCGGTCATCGTCGTCAGCGGCCCGCTGTTCGGCCGGCTCGCGGGCCGCTGGGTCGTCGTCGACGCGCCGCACACCTTCGACGCCACTCCGGTGAACCCGGAAGGCGACACCCGCCGCCCCTCCTTCGGCGTCACCCTGTTCAGCGTCCTGCTGCCGCTCGTACTGATGCTCGCCAAGGCGATCGTCGACATCGTCATCAACGACCCCGAGAACAATGTCCAGCAGGTCTTCGACGTGATCGGCTACCCGCTCGTCGCGCTGACCATCGCGGTCCTCGTCGCCATGTTCACGCTCGGCCGCGGGTCCGGGATGGACCGCCGCCAGATCGCCAAGACGGTCGAGATGTCGCTGCCGCCGATCGCGGGCATCGTGCTCATCGTCGCCGCCGGTGGCGGGTTCAAGCAGTCGCTGATCGACACCGGCATCGGCACCCAGCTCGCCGACTGGGCTCAGGGCTCCGGCGTGTCCGCGATCGTGCTGGCCTGGGTGCTCGCGGTCCTCATCCGCCTCGCGACCGGCTCCGCCACCGTTGCCACCATCACCGCCTCGTCGCTCGTGGTCGACCTCGTCGCCAACATGCCCACCGCCGAGGTCTCGCTCGTCGTGCTCGCGGTCGGCGCCGGCTCGGTGTTCTTCTCCCACGTCAACGACGCCGGGTTCTGGCTGGTCAAGGAGTACTTCGGCCTCGACGTCGGCCAGACGATCAAGTCCTGGTCACTGATGGAGACGGTGCTGTCGGTGTCCGGTCTGGTGTTCGTACTGGCGCTCAGCTTGGTGGTCTGACACCCGCACTCACGAAACTGTCGGTGCTGTCCGACAGAATCACTCCTGACACATGGATCACACCCACCACAGGAGCTCACCGTGTCGGACTTCCCCCTTGCTGACAACACAGCCCCGGGCAACACCGCACCAACCAGCAAGCTCGACCCGATCTCCCGCAAGGGCACACCGGCCCATCGCACGAAGTCGAAGCGGGAGGGCGCCGGGCGGCGCCAGGGCATGCCGGTGCAGGCGATCAGCCTCTCCGTGCCGGCATCCCTGGCGGCGCAGTGGAAGACCTACAGCCAGGAGGTCCCGCGCTCGCTGGTCGACGTCATGCTCGACGCCGTCGCTGCGACCCGCCCCCGGCTGCCGGTCCTGCTGCGCGCCCACCAGGCAGCGCTGCGCGAGAAGACCAGGCCCGTCTCCGACGGCACCTTCATGCGCACGGTCCCTCAGCCGAAACGGCTCGAGGACCCGTACGTCACGATGCCCCTGCGTCTGCTGGCGACGAATGTCGACGTGCTGGACGCCATGGTCCACGAGATGGCCGCGGAGTCCCGCTCGCAGCTGGTCGTCGTGGCGCTGACGGCGTGGCTGGCCGACCGGCGGGCCGAGGAGCAGGTCTACGCCGAGCAGCTCGAGCTCGAGGTGCCCGAGGACCCGTTCGACCGTCCCTGAGCGCGGCCGGGACGGGCCGAGACGACCCGTCCCGACTGCGTCCCGTCTCAGAGCACCTTGGTGCCGTACATCTCCCCCAGCGGGTCGGCGAGGAGCTCGAGCCGCTCGCCGTCGGGCCCCTTGAAGTAGAGCGACGACTTGGACTCGACCATGTAGTCGACGCCGGCGACGTCGAGCTTGGCGCGCAGGTAGTCCCAGTTCTCAGGTGTCACCGAGATCGCGATGTGGTGCAGCCCGCCGAGCACTTCCGCGTACGGGCCCAGGTCGAGCCCGGGAAGCGTGAAGAAGGCCAGCAGGTTGCCCGCCCCGACGTCGAAGAAGAAGTGGTCGGAGCCGGCGTAGTCGCGGTTCTCGAAGATCTCGGTCAGCGGGAACTCCAGGAGCCCCTGGTAGAAGTCGATCGACCTGCGTACGTCCGAGGAGAGCAGCGCGGTGTGGTGGATCCCGCGAGCCGTGCTGGCCGGGCGGAGGCCCTCCTCGCGGAGGTACTCCTTCTTGATCCGCTCACGGTCCTTCGTGATGAAGTCCATGTCGATGCTCATCGTGCTCTCCTCAGCCATAACGTCTCAGGTCCAGTCTAGTTTCTGCGTCAACAGTTGCCGGAGGCGGGCGGCGGTGCTGAAAGCGCGAGCTACGACTCGGTAAGGTGTGCCTTATGGATGAGGTCAAGTGGCTCAGTAACGACGAACAGGTGGCGTGGCGTGCCTGGCTCGCCGTCAACGCACAGCTCACCTCGCGGATGAACCGTGACCTCCAGTCCAAGAACGGCCTCTCCCTTGCCGACTACGACGTCCTGGTGAACCTGACCGACGTCCCCGACCGCTCGCTTCGGATGTACGAGCTCGGCGACAAGCTGCAGTGGGAGAAGAGCCGCCTCTCGCGCCAGGTGATGCGGATGGCCGCGCGTGGCCTCGTTGAGCGCCGCGAGTGCCTCGACGACCGGCGTGGTGCCTTCGTCGACCTCACCCCGGCCGGGCTGGAGGCCATCGAGGCCGCTGCCCCCGAGCACGTGAAGCTGATCCGCCACGTCATGTTCGATGCGTTCACCGCCGAGGAGGTCGCCGCCCTGACCAAGCTCTACCAGGGCGTGCTGGAGCGTCTCGAGGTCAAGCCCCCTTCGGTCGCCGCGGACGGCTCCGCCGCCTGAGCCCGTTCCGAAGACGTACGTCAGGCCCGCAGGTCACCACCGGTGACCTGCGGGCCTGAACTCTTGTGGGCCGCTAGCGCTTGATCCCGAAGGCCGAGACGACCTTCTGGGTCACCGTGTTGCCGGCATCGTCGCGGGCGGTGGCCCGGAGCGAGACCAGGTCCGCGCCGCGGGCCGGGATCCGCAGGCGCGTCTCCCACCGGTCACCGTCCTTGCGCAGCTTGGCCGCCGTCCAGGTCGACCCGCCGTCGTAGCTGACCTCCAGCGTCGCCGCCTTCACCGAGCCGGCCCGCTCGGCGCCCGGCACGGTGTAGGGCACCACAGCGAACGGGACCTCGGAACCCGCGCGCACCGTGCCGTCCAACGCCGTGTCGACGTCGTAGTCGAGCTGGAGCAGGGGCAACGGCGTACCGACCTCACCGGACGGGACCGGGTCGGCCTGATCGGCCACGAACGTCCAGGACGTACGGGTGCTGGTCGAGTAGCGGTGGGCATCGCCCGCCGCGTCGGTGTCGATCTCGAACCGGTACGTCTGCGGACCCTCGGCCACGGGGACAGCGGTCTGAACCGCGTGGCTGATGCTCTCCCGCACCAAGGTGTCGCCCTGGAAGAGACGCGAGGTCACCGGGGTCTCGCCCCACGGGAACCCACCGGTGATCCCGGCCGCCCCGCTTGAGTCGGGGACGTTGACCGCGAACCAGTCGCCACTGTGTCGCGGACCCCAGTAGCCGTCGCCCGTGCGGGGCGCGGTCACCGGAGCGAACCAGTTGCGCACGGTGGTCGTGCGCGGCTCGTAGGCCTCCCGTACGCCGCGCTGCTCCCAGGTGCTCTCGTGCTCCACGGCCTCGTACCAGGTCACGTCGTCGTAGGTGGAGACGTAGTCGGTCCGCTCGGTCGCCGTGGGCTGCAGCGCATACAAGGAGAGGCACGGCGGCCACTGGTAGCCGCGGCAATCGGCGCGGTTGTCGACAGCCAGACGCTGCTCGGTGTCGTTGTAGCGGCTCTTGACCGTGGCGAGCTGTCGCGAGGTCGGGGCCAGCGCCAGGTCCGCCGGGATCTCACCGGGCCAGCTCTTCGCCACGTCGTAGAGGTAGGTGGGGAACTCCACGGCATCACCGGTCAGGGTCAGTCGTCCCTTCTCCGCCGCGGCGAGCAGCTTCGCGCCCTGTGCCTGCGACACCGAGACGACCGGCAGGTCAGCCTGGGTGACGTAGTCGACCAGGGATCCGGGGCGGTCGTTGACGACCACGAGCAGGGCGGCACCGGCTGCCTGGGCGGCAGCCTCCCGCTCCGCGGCGGTGACGGCGTCGTCCCGGGTCACGAGAACAGCCCGATCCTTGGCGTCGACGCCTTCAAAGTCAGCACTCGCACCCTTGCCGGCCGCGACAGTCCGCAGCGAGACGCGACCGTCGAGCTTGGCCGAGCCGACCTGGTAGACCGGGTTGAACGCAAGCGGCCGGGAGCTCTTCGCGGTCACCTCGAGTGCCGGCTCGGTGGCCCTCCAACGTACGGCGAAGTCGAACTGCTCGCTGTCGACCTCACCCGTGGGTACGGCATAGAACGAGTCGACATCGGCCGGTACGGCGTATGCGGCACTGAGGCTCGAGAGCGGGCCGTCGATACCCGAGTCGTTGAAGAACTGGAAGCGGCGGTAGTCGACGTCGCTCTCCTTGGGCGTCTCGAGAGTTAGCTCGGTCGCCTCGCTCGCGTCGAAGACGCGCGACTGGTCCGCGTCGGTGATGACGATCTGCGGGTCACCGACCAGCGCCACGCCGGTCGAGCCGTCCCCTTGCGAGCCCTCGACCTCGAGGAACGCCGTGGCCGAGTAGACGCCGGGCTGCAGGCGCTGCGCCGCGACCTTGCCGGTGGCAGGGTCGATGGGCAGATTGCTGACGTACTCGTCGCCGTAGCGGTAGAAGGTCACGTAGCCGCTGGCTGGTTCGCCGGACCGGTCGAGCAGAGTGATGTCGAGGCCGTAGCGCTCCTCCTCCTTGACCAGCGCGGTCGCGGTGCGCACGGTGATCTCGCCGGAGGTGGCGACGACGGCGCCGCTGTACTTGCCGGTGAGGGCGGCGTCATCAGCGTCGGCCGTGATGGTGACCTCGGCGCTGCCGCCGGCCGGGACGACCACCTGGTCGGCCGAGAGCGAGACGAGGTCGCTCGCTTTGCCGTCGGGCCCGACGACATCGGTGCTCAGCGCGAGCCTCACGTCGGTGTCCGTGGAGTTGGTGTAGGTGACGGTCTCGCTGACGGGCTCGTCGCCGTCGTGCGGCCAGCCGTAGAAGCCGAGGAACCCGTCGCCGGAGCCGTCCACGCCGTCGAGAGCCGCGGGCACGTCGAGACGGCCGGTGCCGACCTCGTACGCCGGTGCGTCGATGTCCGCGGCCGAGGAGACCAGGGCGCTCTTGAGCTGCTCACCGGTGAGGTCGGGGTGGGCGCCCTTGAGGATCGCGGCGGCTCCCGCGACGTGCGGGGTGGCCATCGAGGTGCCGTCCATCGAGCGGTACCAGCCCTCGCCGGACGACTGCTGGGAGCGGGCCGCGACGATACCGACGCCGGGCGCGGTCAGGTCGGGCTTGATCGCGTGGTCGCCGACCCGAGGACCGTAGCTGGAGAAGTCGGCGCGTACGTCACCGTCGTCCACTGCGCCGACTGTCAGGGCGGCGTCCGCGGTGCCGGGGCTGCCGATCGATCCCTCGGCGTAGCTGTTACCGGCGGCGACGACGAACAGCGCACCCGTCTCCGCGCTCAGTGCGTTGAGCGCCTGCGCCATCGGGTCGGTGCCGTCGTTGAGGCTGGAGTCGCCGAGGCTCATGGAGACGATGTCGGCGTTCGCCGCACCCCACTCCATGCCGGCGATGATCCAGGAGTCCTGGCCGTAGCCGGCGTTGTCGAGGACCTTGCCGACCAGCAGGTCGGCCCCCGGGGCGACGCCCTTGTAGGAGCCCTCGCTGGCCGAGCCGGTGCCCAGGACGGTCGAGGCCACGTGCGTGCCGTGCCCGTGCACGTCGCTGGTGGCCTCCTCCCCCGGTACGAACGACTGCGCCCCGTCGACCTGGTCGGCGACGTCGGGGTGGGTGGCGTCGATGCCGGTGTCGAGGACCGCGACAGTCGCGCCCTTGCCCTCGAAGCCCGCGGCCCACGCCTCGGGCGCACCGATCTGCGCGGTGCTGCGGTCCAGGGTCGTCTCGGCCTTGCCGTCGAGCCAGATCTTCTCGACGCCGCCGCCGAGCTTCCCGGCCGCACCTGCTGAGCGCGTGGACGCCCCGCCGTCGGCAGCCACGGCCGACCAGAACGCGGACGACTTCTTCTTGCTCACCGCGACTGCGTCGGCGTCGATGCTCGACAGGTCGAGCGTACGTTCCGCGCCCGGCAGCTTCGCCGCCTTGGCGCGGGTCGACGCCTGCTCCAGGATCAGCGGCGTGGCATCGACGGTCTCGTCGTCATACCGCATCTCGAGGAGCGCGGTGACGTCGAACAGCCGGCGGTCGAGAGTGCCCGCGGCCAGGTACGGCTTGGCAGCGGTGGGGATCGCATAGAGGTGGTCGCCCACCTGCTGGGTCTCCATGGCACCGCTGGCGGAGTCGAACCCGATGGTCAGGACGCCGTCGTCGGTCGCGGTCACGTCGATGACGTCGCCGGTCACGAGGGTGATCGTGGTCCGTCCGTCGTCGAGGGCGGGCGTACGTGGCGCCGTGCCGGCCGTGGTGGCGCCGGCGTCGGTCTTGGGGGCCTCAGGCGTGGGGTCGGCGCCTGGGGTCGCGTGCGCACTGGTGGCCATGGTCGCGACCAGGGCAGTCGCGGCAGCAGCAGCCGCGACGGCCTTGGTGGCGGCCGAGCGGCCGGATCTGGTTGGGGGTCTCATGGAGATGGACCTTGTCAATGGGACGCGACAGGCGACAAGAGCCATGTCGTGGCGGTTTTACGGCATGGCGAGCCTCCGTCAGCGGTGGAACGCCCTCGTTCTGTCGTAGAAGTGACATGCTCGGCGACGTGCTCGGTCTGACCCCTGATGAGACCCTCGCCTACGGCGAGCTCATCACCATGCCCTCCGCCACCGCCGCCGAGTTCGCGGCCGCCCTCAGCGCCTTCGGCACCTCCCCGGGAGAGGCCCATCTGCTGCTGCGCCGGCTCGAGGAGCACGGCCTGGCCGCTCGGATCACCGGAGACGAACGGCGCTTCGCCGCCGCCCCGCCCGCGATCGCGCTCGGCGCGCTGCTCGCCCGGCAGCAGGACGAGGTGCGGCATGCCGAGATCGAGCTCAGCCGCCTCGACGAGGCCTATCGGGTGGCCGCCGCCGGCCGTGGACCCACCGACGTGGTCGACGTCATCCACGGCGAGGACGCCGTCCGGCACCGGTTCGAGCAGGTCCAGCTCGGCGCACGCGAACGGGTCGACGCATTCGTACGTCCGCCCGTGATCGTGACCTCCAGCCAGGAGAACTCTGCCGAGAACAAGGCGGTCGCACGCGGCGTGCTCTACCGCGTCGTCGTGGAACGCAGCATGCTGGAGAGCCACGACGTGACGGTCGACGAGGCGATCGAGGCGACCGACGCGGGCGAGGAGGTCCGGTTCGCCGATCAGGTGCCGCTCAAGCTCATCATCGTCGACCGGCGGCTCGCCCTGATGCCGCTGACCTCCTCCGGCGACGTCGTCGGTGCGCTGCTGGTCCGGGAGAGCACCCTGCTCGACGCACTGATCGCGCTCTTCGAGAACGTGTGGGACCAGGCGACACCGATGCTGGTGGGCACCTCAGGGCTCACCGGCGACGTCGCACAACAGGTCGACGACGAGGACGCGCAGGTCCTCGGGCTGCTGCTCGCCGGGCTCACCGACCAGGCCGTCGCCAAACAGCTCGGTACGTCGCTGCGTACCGTGCAGCGCAGGGTGCGGGCGCTGCTCGACCTGGCCGGCGTGGAGACCCGGATGCAGCTCGGCTGGCACGCCGCGAACAACGGCTGGGTGCAGGCAGGGGCGGACGGTCAGCTGACGCCCGCCCCGCCTGAGGACTAGCGCTTGCGCTTCTCCCGAACCCGCTGCTGGAGCACGATCGGGGTGCCGACGAAGCCGAACTCCTCACGCAGGCGGCGCTCGATGAAGCGCTCGTAGGAGGCCTCGAGCTTGCCGCTGGTGAACAGGACGAACGTCGGCGGCGCGGTCGAGGGCTGGGTGCCGAAGAGGATCTTCGGCTGCTTGCCGGACCGGACCGGGTGGGGGTGCTCGGCGACGAGGCGGCCGAGGAACGAGTTGAGCGCGCCGGTGCCGATCCGCGTCTCCCAGCCCTCGAGGGCCTTGTCGAGAGCGGGGACCAGGCGGTCGACGTGCCAGCCGGTGCGGGCGGTGACGTTGATCCGCGGGGCCCACTGCACCTGGACGAGATCGCGCTCGATCTCGCGGTCGAGCTGCCAGCGACGGTCCTCGTCGACCAGGTCCCACTTGTTGAACGCGATCACCAGGGCCCGGCCGGCCTCGCGGACGGTCTGCAGGATGCGGATGTCCTGCTCGGAGATCTTCTCGCCACCGTCGAGGACCAGGACGGCCACCTCGGCGCGGTCGATGGCGGTGGTGGTGCGCAGGGAGGCGTAGTACTCGTGGCCCGAGGCCTCCTTGACCCGCTTGCGGATCCCGGCGGTGTCGATGAAGCGCCACTCGCGGCCGCCGAGCTCGATCAGCTCGTCGACCGGGTCGACGGTGGTGCCGGCGACGTTGTCGACGACCGCCCGCTCCTCCTGGGCCAGCTTGTTCAGCAGGCTCGACTTGCCGACGTTGGGCTTGCCGACCAGCGCGATCCGACGCGGGCCACCGATCTCGGTGCCCTCGGGAAGCGGCGGCGGGTCGGGGAGCACCGCGAGGATCGCGTCGAGCATGTCGCCCGAGCCGCGGCCGTGCAGCGCGGAGACCGGCCAGGGCTCACCGAGCCCGAGGTTCCACAGCGCTGCGGCCTCGGCCTCGGTGCGCATGTCGTCGACCTTGTTGGCGGCCAGGACGACCGGCTTGCCGGACTTGCGCAGGATGCGTACGACTGCCTCGTCGGAGTCGGTGATGCCGACGGTCGCGTCGACCACGAAGAGGACGGCGTCGGCCAGGGAGACCGCGATCTCGGCCTGGGCGGCGATCCGCTCGGCCAGGCCCTGGGCGTCGGGGTCCCAGCCGCCGGTGTCGACCAGCGTGAACGCCTTGCCGTTCCAGTCGGCGTCGTAGGAGACGCGGTCGCGGGTCACGCCGGGGACGTCCTGGACGACGGCCTCGCGACGACCGATGATCCGGTTGACCAGGGTCGACTTCCCGACGTTCGGGCGGCCGACGACCGCCAGCACCGGCAGCGGGCCGGTCGGGGTCTCGTCGGTCTCGGTCAAGTTCCGTACGTCCTCATACGAAACGTCGGGGTCAGTCATTGTTCTCCTCGCTAGGTAGCGGACCGGGCAGTTCGCGACCGGTCAACGCCAAGGCATGGTCCTGTTGGACCTGCATGTGCTTCTGGATCAAACCCGAGACAAGCCCGACTTGTTCCCTCGTACGCGGCCAGCCTACGCGCTCGACGGCGAAAGGCTCGCCATAGACGATGTCGATGCGCGCACCCTTGCGCGGCAACGACGAGATGCCACCGCCCGGCTCGCGGCTGCCGAGCATAGTCACGGGCACCACGACAGCACCGGAGGCGAGGGCGAAATAGGCCGCTCCGCGGTTGAACCGCACCAGGTCGCCCGCGCCGCGGGTGCCCTCGGGGTAGATCCCCATCGCGTTGCCCTCACGCAGCACCCGCAACGCCAGCTTCACCGCCGCCGGGTCGCTGCCGAACCGGTAGAGCGGGATCTGGCCCGCCCAGCGCAGGAACGGACCGAGGAACCAGTGCTCGAACATCTCCGACTTGGTCAGCGCATGCACCGGACGCGGGGTGAAGATCGCCAGCAGCGGACCGTCGATGATGCCGACGTGGTTCGAGGCGAAGACCACCGGACCCGTCTCCGGGATGTTGGCGGTCTCGTGCAGCCGCACGTCGAACCGGCGCCGGATCAGCCACCGCGCGTAGACGTTGATGTGATACAGCGCCCACCGGCTTGGATGCGGGACCCCATCCAAGACGGGGAGCTCGGTGCGGGGCGTACCCGCGTGCGGGCTCGTGCTCACTCCCCCGCCTTCTGGGCGAGGTCGACGACGAGGTCGATGACCTCCTCCAGCGTGTAGGGCGTCGTGTCGAGGTGGGTGGCGCCCTCCGGCACCGCCGCACCGCCCTTGGTGGAGTCGATCCTGTCGCGGTTCTCCAGCGACGCGCGGACGGCTTCCGCGTCGGTGCCGCCCTCCTCGGCCGCGCGGCGCGCGGCGCGGGCGGCGGGGTCGGCGGTGACGTACAGCTTCAGGTCGGCCTCGGGCCAGACCGCGGTGCCGATGTCGCGGCCCTCGACAACGATGCCGGTGCCGGCGGCGAGCGCTTCCCGGATCTCCTGCTGCTGGAGCGCGACCAGCCGAGCGCGGACCTCGGGGACGGTGGCGACCGGGGAGACCGCCGCGTTGACCCGGTCGCTGCGGATCTCGACCGAGACGTCGGCCCCGTCGAGAGCGATCGTCGGCGCGAGCGGGTCGGTGCCGGAGGTGATCACCGGCTTGCCGGCTGCCGCGGCGACCGCGTCCGCGTCGTGCACGTCGATGTCGTTGCTGAGCATCCACCAGGTCATCGCCCGGTACATCGCGCCTGTGTCGAGGAAGCGCATGCCCAGGCGGTCGGCGACCCCGCGGGAGGTGCTCGACTTTCCGGAGCCGGAGGTGCCGTCGACGGCGATGACGATGCGTGCGGGGTCAGTGGTGGGATTGCTGCTGCTCACGGGCGGGAGCCTACCGGTGAGCGACCCAACCCCGGGACTCCAGAACCGCCTGCATCCGGTCGGCCGCGTCGTCGGCCACGATCAGCTCCATGACACCGACCGGGCGACCGGGGTCGTGGTCGATGCGTACGTCCTCGATGTTGACGCCGCTCTCCCCCGCGTCGGCGAAGAGGCGAGCCAGGTTGCCGGGCTCGTCGGGCACGGTGACGTAGATGGTCGCCTGCGCGGTCTGCGGCCGGCCGTGCTTGCCGGGGATCGCTCTGGTCCCGGCCTGACCTTCTTTGAGCAGTACGTCCAGGGCGGCCGCGTCACCGGTGCCCACCGCCGCGATCATCTCGTCGAGCTGGGCGCGCACCTCGGTCAGCAGGTCGGTCACCGCACGGGCGTTGCCGGCCACGATCTGGCCGTAGAGGCCGGGGTCGCCGGCGGCGACGCGGGTCACGTCACGTACCCCCTGGCCGCTGAGGCCGAGGTGTCCCTCTGGTGCCACCGCGAGGCGGCCGGCCACCAGGGCGGCCATCAGGTGCGGCACGTGGGAGGTACGGGCGACGGCCTGGTCGTGGTCCTCCGGGCTGAGCGTCAGCGGAACGGCTCCGCACAGCGTGGCGAGCTCGCCGACGAGCTCGATCGCCTCGGGGTCCGCCTCCGCATGCGGGGTGACCGCCCACGGCCGCCCCTCGAACAGCGTCGAGGTCGCGGCCAGCGGCCCGGAGCGCTCGCTGCCGGCCATCGGGTGCCCGCCGACGTAGCGTCGTACGTCGCCAGGGCTGTGCTCACGGACGTAAGCCAACGGCGAGGCCTTCACGCTGCCGACGTCGGTCACGACGGCGTCGGGGCTGTCGGCGAGCGCTCGGGCGATCACCTCGCCGAGGTGCGCCGGAGGGACCGCGACCACGACCAGCTGCGGAATGTCGCCGGGCTTGCGGCGGCGGCCTGCGCCGAGGCCGGTCGCGGTGCGTACGTGACTGGCGACCGAGTCGCTCAGCAGCACGTCGAGGCCGGCGGAAGCGCAGGCGAGTGCAACCGAGGTGCCGAGCAGGCCGACACCGACGATCTCGACCGGGCCGGTCAGAGCCGACAGCCCTCCCCCTGCTTGCCCGGTCTGTGTCATGTCTCCAAGGCTAAAGGGTCGATGCCTCGGGACCCTCCTCGTCTCAGCGCCTGTGGTGCGCTATCGCGGCTGACGACCACGGTGTGCGATATCGCCTGGCGATCACGATGGCTGGTAGCTGCCGATGGACCAGGAGTTGCCCTCGGGATCGGTCACGGTGCCGCCGCGGCCGCCGTAGTCCTGGTCGACCATCGGCCGGTCCACGGTGGCGCCGGCGGCGACCGCCTTGTCGAAGACGGCGTCGGGATCGTCGGTGACCAGGTAGGCGGAGGACACACCGGTGTTCTTGATGCCGCCGTCCTCGCGTACCTGTCCGAACATCAGCCCGCCTCCCCCGGGCCAGAGCCACTCCGCGTGGTGCACGATGCCGCCCTCGCGGTAGGTGGCGTGCTCGACGAAGCCGATTGCGCTCAGCCACGCCATCATCGCTTCGGGGTCCTGGAACGCCATCGACTGCCAGTACTTGATCTTCGCTACGTCGGTCTTCTGCTCAGTGCTCATGCATCCGAGTCAACCGCGGATGTGTCGGCCAGGTCTTGAACGAATGGGAACTCCTCCCGTAGCCAGGTCGTCGGCGTACACCCGCCGAACTCCTGCCACTCACGCGTCAGGTGCGCCTGGTCGGCATAGCCGCAGGCCGTCGCCGCCCGAGCCAGTGGCATCCGGCCGACGAATCCGCGGGAGCGGTCGAAGCGCGCCAGCCGCTGGAACTGTTTCGGCGCCACCCCGGTCTCCGCGCGCACCAGGTCACTGATCCGACGGCGGCTGTAGCCGACGTCGTCGGCCACCTCCTGCACTCCCGCTCCCCCGGTCAGCAGGGCCAGCGCACGCCCCACCTCCGCCCTCGGTCCGGGCTCGCCATGGCGCGCCAGCGCCTCGACCAGACTGCTCACGACCAACCGCGACCACTCCCGCGGATCGGCCTCGGCCAGCCGCTCCGGAAGGTGACGTACGCCCCCAGGTGCCGCGACCTCGTCGAGGGCGAGGAGCTCACCACGCCACGCCGCCGCCGGCATCCCGAACAGCGCCCGCACCCCGGCAGTCGTCAGCCCCAGCTGTACGCCGCGCTGGTAGCCGTGATGATGGATCGCCGCCGGCCGGGTGTGCAGCCCGGAGACCAGCGACCACGCCGTCACCGGCTCCGTCCCGCTCCCCCACGAGGTCACCAACGGCTCGTCGACCGAGAGCACGAAAGTGATCTCGGTCGACGGCATCCCCCGATGCACCCCCGGCGCCCCGAAATCCACGTCGTAGGTGACCAGCGAGGTGACATAGGGCCGCAGCACCTCCGGCACGGTCATGTCTCGATGGTGCCACGGTCGACGCGGGTTGCCCATGCACTAGCGCGCCAGGCGGAGATGGTGTGCGATAGCGCTGAGCGGCACGGCCCAGATCTCACCAGGAGATCTCAACCGCGCGAGACACATACGCCGCCTTCATCACAGCCACCAGATCATCGACATCAATCCGCCGCTCGAGACCCGCCGCGACGTCGCGTACCTGAACCTGCCCGGCGTCGGCCTCGACCGCCCCGATGACCGCGATCAACGGCTCACGCCGACGACGAGACTCCCGGATCCTGCCCCCGAGAGAGCCGCCCGCGTCCAGCCGCGGGCGAAGGCCCTCGGCGACGAGCGCGTCGACGAGCCCGCGGGCCGCGGAGTCCTGAGATGCGGAGACCGGGAGGACGGCGATCTGGGCTGGCGCCAGCCACAACGGTAGACGACCCTGGTAGCGCTCCAGGAGGGCGGCGGTGACGCGCTCCATCGACCCGACGGTGCCACGATGGACCATGACGACCCGCGGCTGGGAACCGTCGGCGGCGTCGTAGGTCAGGTCGAAACGCTCGGGCTGGTTGAAGTCGATCTGGACGGTGGCGATGGTCTCTTCGTGGCCCGCTGGGTCGATGACCTGCAGGTCGAGCTTGGGTCCGTAGAAGGCGGCCTCACCAGACGCCACGACGACGTCGACGCCCGCCTCGGCGGCCGCCTTCCTCAGCGCCTCCTCGGCGCCGTCCCACTGCTCGGCGGAGCCGAGGTAGGACGGGGAGGCGTCGCGGAGGGAGAGGCGTACGTAGTCGACCCGCAGACCGAGGATCTCCTGTGCCCTCAGCGCCGACCGCAGCGCCTTCCCCGCCTCCTCGGCGACCTGGTCGGGCCGGCAGAAGACGTGGGTGTCGTCGAGGTTGATCTGGCGTACCCGGCTCAGCCCCGAGAGCACCCCGGAGCGTTCGGCGCGGAACATCGGGGCGAGCTCGTGCAGCCGGATCGGGAGCTCGCGGTAGGAGTGCTGGCGGGCCTTGTAGACCAGCGCGTGGTGGGGGCAGTTGGCGGGACGGAGCACGAGCTCGTCGCCGCTCTCCCCCGCCGGACCCGACCCCATGGCCATCGGCGGGAACATGTCCTCGGCGAACTTCGCCCAGTGACCCGAGCGCTCGAAGAGCGCACGTTTCCCGAGCACCGGGGTCTTGACCGGTACGCAGCCGTCGGCCCGGGCCAGGTCGGCGGCGAGCCGCTCCAGCTCGGCGAAGATAACGGCCCCGTCGGGCAGCCAGAGCGGCAGCCCGGATCCGGCCAGCGGGTCGGTGGCGAAGATGGCGAGATCGCGGTTGAGGTCACGATGATCGAGATTCATGGTGGGTGCTCCTGAGGTGATGCCGGAGCACAGCCACCAGAGACGAGAACCGCCCCGGAGCGATGCTCCGGGGCGGTCTGCGAAAAGTGGACAGCAGGTCAGCGCCGGAGTGGGTCCGGCGTCGTCGTGCTCATCGCGCGCTGCTGCATGTCTCTCACCTTAGCGACTCAGGAAGGCGTACGCACCAGGGTTTCCGAGCCGTCAGAGCTCGGTGGTGTCGAGGAGCTCGCCGAGCTCCTCGCGGGAGAGGTCGCGCATCTCCCCCGGCTTCATGGTGCCCAGCCGGACGGGGCCGATCCGGGTGCGGGTCAGCCGGGTGACCGGGTGGCCGAGGTGGTCGAGGAGTCGGCGCACGATGCGGTTGCGCCCCTCGTGGATGACCAGCTCGATGATCGACTTGTCCTTGCGGGTCTCCATGATCCGGGCCTTGGTCACGGTCACCGGGCCGTCCTCGAGGGTGACACCGGCGAGGAGCCGCTTGCGTACGTTGGGGAAGATCTCGCCACTGACCTCGGCGACATAGGTCTTGTCGACCTCGTAGCTGGGGTGAGCCAGCCGGTGGGCGAAGTCACCGTCGTTGGTGAGGATGATCAGGCCCTCGGTGTCGGTGTCGAGACGGCCGACGTGGAACAGACGCTCCGGGCGGTCGGCGACCAGGTCCGAAAGGTTGCGGCGGCCCTCGGGATCGCTCATCGTCGAGACCACGCCACGCGGTTTGTTGAGGGCCAGGTAGACCTTGCCGGAGATCGGCGGAAGCCGCTTGCCGTCGACGCGTACGACGTCCTTGCCGGGGTCGACCTTGGTGCCGAGGCGGGTGACCACCTCGCCGTTGACCTCGACGGAGCCGTTGAGCATCAGGAGCTCGCTGCCGCGCCGCGACGCGATGCCGGCCAGGGCCAGCAGCTTCTGGAGCCGGATCAGGCCCTCGTCGTCCAGCGGCAGATCGTCTCGCTCAGGCAGGTCACTCACGTTTGCGATTCTGCCGTATCCGCCGAGTCATCCCCATTTGCCGCGCTCTCTTCGGGCTGCGCGGCGAGCGCCTCCTGGCTGACCTGCTCGGTCAGCTCCTCCTCCATGTCGGCGAGGTCGGGCAGGTAGGGAGCCAGCTCCGGCAGCTCGCCGAGGTCGGTGATGCCGATCCGCTCGAGGAAGTAGCCGGTGGTGCGGTAGAGATTGGCGCCGGTCTCGTGGTCCTGTCCGGCCTCCTCGACGAGGCCGCGGGTGAGCAGCGTACGCATCACACCGTCGACGTTGACGCCGCGGATCGCGGAGACCCGGGCGCGCGAGACGGGCTGCTTGTAGGCGACCACGGCCAGCGTCTCCAGGGCCGCCTGGGTGAGCCGGGCCTGCTGACCCTCGAGCACGAAGCCCTCGACGACGGCGGCGTACTCCTCGCGGGTGTAGAACCGCCAGCCGCCCGCTACGTTGCGCAGGTCGAAGCCGCGGCCCTGCTCGGTGTATTCGGCCGCCAGGGCCTGCAGGGCGTCGATCACCGCGGCCGTCGGGTGGCCGACCGCCGAGGCCAGCGAGGCCGCCGCCAGCGGCTCGTCGGCGACCATCAGCACCGCCTCGAGCGCAGGCCGCAGGTCGGCGAACTCGATCGCCAGGGTGTCCTCGGTGGTCTCCCCGGTCGCAGCCTCAGTCATCGTCCTTCTCCCCGTCATCGGCGCCGCCCTCCGCGGGTGGCTGCCCCTCGAACTCGTCCTGGATCAGCTCATCGACATCGAGCGCCTCGTCGCCGGTCCAGCGTACGGTCAGCTCGCCCAACGCGGTGACTTGGTCGAAGGCGACCGCACCCTCGCGGAAGAGCTCCAGCAGCGAGAGGAACCGGGCCACGGTGGTCAAGGTGTCGGGCGAGTCGGAGCAGAGGCTACGGAAGGTGACCTGTCCCCCGGCGCGCAGCCGCTCGATGACCAGGGCCGCCTGCTCCTTGACCGACACCTTCGAGCCGTGGATGTGGGACAGCCCGATCTCGGGCGGACCCGGCTTGGGCGCCATCGCAGCCGCGGCGAGCTGGGCGAACTGCTCCAGCCCGATCCCGATCAGCACCTCAGGCAACAGCCCCGCATAGCGCGGCTCGAGCTGGACCGAGCGTGGGTGTCGCTTCGACTCCTTCGCGAGCCGCTCACCGAAGACGGCCGCGACCTGCTTGAACGCCTTGTACTGCAGCAGCCGCGCGAAGAGGAGGTCGCGCGCCTCGAGCAGCGCAAGGTCCTCCTCGTCCTCGACGTCACCCTGCGGCAGCAACCGAGCCGCCTTCAGGTCGAGCAGCGTGCTCGCGACCAGCAGGAAGTTGGACGTCTGCTCGAGGTCCCAGGACCCGCTGTCGGCGGCGCCCTTCTTGACGTAGGCGATGAACTCGTCGGTCACCGTGGCCAGGGAGACCTCGGTGATGTCGAGCTTGTGCTTGGCGATCAGGCTGAGCAACAGGTCGAAGGGACCTTCGAAGTTGCCGAGGTGGACCTCGAAACCCCCGGTGCCGCTCGACTCCTGCTCCTCGGCCCCGTCCGGGGCGTCTGTCATCTGTGCGGCCGTCCGACCATCGAGCACCGTCACTCGGCGAGCCGGTGCACGAGGGCGCTGTCGTCCCCGTACTCCTCGAGGTCGGCCAGCACGATCGCGAGCGCCTCGCGCACCAGCCGGCCGCGGTCGACCGCGATGCTGTGTTTGGCCCGCAGGTTGAGCCGGGCGTGCTCGAGGTCGAGCAGCTCCTCGGAGGTGATGTAGACCGTCATCTTCTCGTCATGACGTACGCGGCCGCTGGACCGCTTCTTGGCGGCCGGCGCCTCCTCGGCCGGCTCGGGCACGGCGTGCACCGGCCGGGCCTTCGCCTCGGCGGCAGGTCCGGCGGCGGCAGCGCCGTCGGACGTACGCCTGAAGAGGTCGTCGGCGGCCGGAACCCTCACTCGCCGCGTTGCCATCGGGCCAGCACCTCCTTGGCGAGCATCCGGTAGGAGTCGGCGCCGGTGGAGCTGGAGGCGTACTCGGTGATCGGCTCGCCGACCACGGTGGAGTCGGCGAACTTCACGGTGCGGCGGATGACGCTGTGGAAGACGCGGTCGCCCCACCCGTTGACCAGGGTCTCCATGACCTCGCGGCTGTGCATGGTGCGGCTGTCGTACATCGTGCCCAGTATTCCGTCGATCTTCAGACGCGGGTTGAGCCGCTCCTGAACCTTGTCGATGGTGTCCTTGAGCAGGGCGACGCCGCGCAGCGCGAAGTATTCGCACTCCAGCGGCACGACCACGGAGTCGGAGGCGGTGAGCGCGTTGACGGTCAGCAGACCCAGGCTCGGCTGGCAGTCGATGAGGATCACGTCGTAGTTGGCGACGGCCGGAGCCAGGGCGCGGGCCAGGGTCTGCTCGCGGGCGACCTCCTGGACCAGCTGCACCTCGGCGGCGGAGAGGTCGATGTTGGCCGGAAGGAGGTCGACGCCGTCGATGCCGGAGGGGACGACGACGTCCTCGAGCGTGATGTCACGCTCCATCAGCAGGTTGTAGACGGTCAGCTCGATCTCGTTGGGCTGGAGACCCAGACCGACGGAGAGCGATCCCTGCGGGTCGAAGTCGACCATCAGGACCTTGCGACCGTGCTCGGCCAGCGCGGCACCCAGGTTGATGGTGGTCGTGGTCTTGCCGACGCCACCCTTCTGGTTGACCATCGCAACCGTGCGCGCGGGGCCGCCGGTGGCGGGGCCGGGCTCGGGAAGGTTGGGCCAGGGGCGACCGGTCGGGCCCATCTTGGTCTTGCCCGGGGAGTCGAAGGAACCCGCGTCGGGCTCGGGCGCGTTGGCGCGCAGCCGGGCCGAGGGCGGATAGGCCGGCGGCGGGGCTGCCGGCGTCTGCGGAGGCATCTGCGGCGCGGTCGCGCCACCTGCTCCGAAATAGCTGTCTTCCATTCCTCCACCCCCGGTTCAGTTGCCGCGGCCCTGGGACGATCACGGCTAGCGGGTCTATATGTCGACACGGCGACTCTAAGACCCGGATCTGCGCGACTGTAGGAGCCGCGCCGGGCGTGTCACAAGGCAAATCCGGGTGATTCTGCTACGCGACCCGAATCTGTTGATGACCTGTGCACTTGGCACCGTGCCAGCCCCACAGGAAGGGCCTTGGCTGTGGAGAAACCTGTGGATGAATCTCCGCTCGAACAGCCGGGCTCAGTGCGACCGGCGGCGCTTCTGGAACTGGTCGTAGGCCTTGCTCGCAGCGTCCTTGATCTTCTTCTGGTTCTCGGGCTTGCGAGCCTCGTTGGCGATCTTGGCGATGGCCGCGACGACGACGGGGTTCTTCAGTAGCTTGCGCACGCCCCAACGCTAGCGGAACCGAGCAACCCGTCACAGCCGACGCATCGACACCGTCGCCAGAACCAGCTCGCCGGCCTCGTCGCTCTCGTCCAGGTCGGCCACCGCCTCGATCACCCAGTCGTGGTCGCCGGCCGGATCGTCGAGGGTCTGGGTGACCCGCCAGATGCGGGTCTCGTCGTACGTCTCGTCATCCTCGTCGACGCCCGCGGGCGCTCCGCGCTCGACGGTCCAGGTGAGCAGCTTGGGCGAGCGCGAGTCGGCGGAGATGCCCACGTCGTCGTGCTCGGCGAAATAGGCCTCCAGGGCGTCGTCCCAGCGAGACCTGGTCATCACGACGTCGCGCGCAGGCTCGACCCGGTCAGCGGCGGAGCGTTCCAGTGACATCAGCGCGTCGAGGTCGTCTCGCGAGACGGCGTCGACCCGGGCCCACATCGCGTTGCGGACCATGATCTCGAACGCACGAGTCTGCTGGGACAGCGACCGCGGCGGCGGTGGCGCCTCGTGGTGGGCAACGGCCGACGGGATGTGCTCAGGGTCGGAGAGCGCCTCCCACTCGTCGAGCAGCGAGGAGTCGGTCTGCCGGATGGTCTCCCCTAGCCACTCGACCAGGTCCTCGATCTCGGGGCTCTTGTGGGTCTCGGGGAGGGTGTGCCGGAAGGTGCGGTAGGCGTCGGTCAGGTAGCGCAGCACCAGGCCCTCGGAGCGGGCGAGCTGGTAGCGGCGTACGACGTCGGTGAAGGTCATCCCCTGCTCGTACATCTCCCGCAGGATCGACTTCGGGTCGAGGGCGTCCTCGGGCAGCCACGGGTGGGTGCCGCGGTAGACCTCGAAGAGCGCCTCGAGCCGCTCGGCCATCGGCTTGGGCCAGGTGATCTCCTCGATGAGGGCCATCCGCTCGTCGTACTCGACGCCGTCGGCCTTCATGTTCTCGATCGCCTTGCCGCGGGCCTCGTGCTGCTGGGCGAAGAGGATCTGGCGCGGGGGCTCGAGGACGGACTCGATCACCGAGACGATCTCGAGGGTGTGCTCGGGAGACTCCGGATCGAGCGTGTCCAGCGCGGCGAGGGCGAAGTGGGCCAGCGGCTGGTTGAGCGCGAAGTCGGCGGGAAGGTCCTCGGTGAGAACATAGCGTCGTCCGTACGCATCGGGCTCGGCGAGCCTGGTCAGGACCCCGCTGTGGACCAGCGAGCGGGTCAGGCGCAGGGCCCGGCGGGCGAGCTTGAGCTGGGTGCGCCGCTCCTCGTGGTTGTCCATGGTGATCCGGCGCATCACCTCGAAGGCATCCTCGTCGCGGGCGACCACGTTGAGGATCATCGAGTTGTCGACCTTCATCTTGCTCTGCAGCGGCTCGGGGGCGCCGTCGACGAGCTTGGTGAAGGTCGCCTCGGTCCATACGACCGTGCCCTCGGGCGGCTTCTTGAGCTGGGCCTTGGAGTTCTTCTTGCCGGCCTTGCGGCGCTCCTCGGACTTCGCCTTGGCCTTCTCGTTCTCGATGATGTGCTCAGGCGCCTGGACGACGACGTAGCCCTGGGTGTCGAAGCCCGCCCGGCCGGCTCGTCCGGCGATCTGGAGGAACTCCCTGGTGCGCAGGATGCGCTGGCGGCGACCGTCGAACTTGGCCAGGCCGGTGAAGAGCACCGTGCGGATCGGGACGTTGATGCCGACGCCGAGGGTGTCGGTGCCGGCGATGACCTTGAGCAGCCCGGCCTGGGCGAGCTGCTCGACCAGCCTTCTGTATCTGGGGAGCATGCCGGCGTGGTGGACACCGATGCCCTTGCGCAGCAGCTTGGAGAGGGTCTTGCCGAAGCCGGCGGCGAAGCGCACCGGCTCGAGCCGCTTGGCGATCTGGTCCTTCTCCTCGTTGGACAGCTTCAGCCAGCCGGCGTTGAGCAGGGAGGTGCCGTGGGTGACGGCGTCCTTCTGAGTGAAGTGGACGACGTAGACCGGCGCCTGGCCGGTGGTGACGAGCTCCTCGAGGGTCTCCTGGAGCGGCGTGAGGCGCCAGTCGAAGGTGAGCGGAACGGGTCGTTCCGCTTGGTCGACGAGGACCGTCTCGCGGCCGTTTCGCCTGGTCATGTCCTTGGCCAGAGCGCTGGTGTCGCCGAGAGTCGCGGACAGCAGGAGGAACTGGGCCTGCGGCAGCTCGAGCAGCGGCACCTGCCACGCCCAGCCGCGGTCGGGCTCGCCGTAGTAGTGGAACTCGTCCATGATCACGAGCCCGACGTCGGCGTGTTTACCTTCTCGCAGCGCGAGGTTGGCGAGCACCTCAGCGGTGCAGCAGATGATCGGTGCATCGGCGTTGACGCTCGCGTCCCCGGTGAGCATGCCGACGTTCTCGGCCCCGAAGGTCTCCACGAGATCGAAGAACTTCTCACTGACCAGCGCCTTGATCGGCGCGGTGTAGAAGGAGACCTTGTCCTCGGCCAGCGCCGCCGCGTGCGCGCCCGCCGCGACCAGCGACTTCCCCGAGCCCGTCGGCGTCGCCAGGATGACGTTGTCGCCGGCCAGGATGGACATGATCGCCTCGTCCTGGTGGGGGTAGAGGCTGCGGCCACTCCCCTCGGCCCAGTCCACGACCGCCTCATAGACGTCGTCGGGGCTCGCTCCGACCTTGGGCATCCAGTCGCCGGGTTTGGTCGAAACGGTCACAGGGCCCTCGGGTGTGCGGTCGCGAAGACCTCTCGGAGATTGTCCACGGTGACAAGAGTGTAGATCTGCGTCGTGGTCACCGACGCATGGCCCAGCAGCTCCTGCACGACACGTACGTCGGCGCCGCCGTCCAGCAGGTGGGTGGCGAAGGAGTGACGCAGAGTGTGGGGCGAGACGTCCTTGTGGATCCCGGCGCGCTCGGCGGCACGGGTCAGGACGGTCCAGGCCGACTGGCGGGAGAGGCGGCCGCCGCGGGCGTTGAGGAAGAGCGCGCCACCCGAGCGGGCGGCTGCGAGGTCAGGGCGGGCCCGGGTCAGGTAGGCCTCGACCGCCTCGATGGCGTAGGAGCCGACCGGGACGATCCGCTCCTTGCCACCCTTGCCTCGCAGGAGTACGACGTGGTCGACCCGGTCGAGGTCGTCGACGTCGAGGCCGACCGCCTCGGAGATGCGGGCGCCGGTGCCGTAGAGCACTTCCAGGAGGGCCCGGTCACGCAGCGCGAGCGCCGTCCCGGGCGCGCCCGCCGCCTCCAGGATCGCCTCCACGTCGGCCAGCGGGAGCGCCTTCGGGAGCCGCTTCTCCGCGCGCGGCGGCTTCACGTGGCCGGCCGGGTTGGCCTCGACCAGCCCGTCGGCCACCGCGAACTTGTGGAACCCGCGTACCGCGACGACCGTCCGTGCCGCCGAGGTCGCGCTGAGCGCCGGGTGATCCTCGCTGCCTTCGCGTAGGTGGGCCAGGAACCCCGACACCGTCGCCTCCGAGACGCCGGCGAGGTCATCGACTCTCTGCTGGGCGAGGAACTCGGCGTACCTCCTCAGGTCGCGCCGATAGGAGGACAGCGTGTTGACTGCCAGTCCGCGCTCGACGGTGAGGTGGTCGAGGTAGGTGCGCATCGCGTGCTCCACCGCCGAAGCGGAGCCCGAGGCATCGGATACCGCGGTAGCGGAGCCCGAGACATTCGATGCGGCGGTCACGGGTCCATCCAACCAGGGGTGGTGGATCCGATCAGGTAGGAATACCCGGTTAACCGGGTATTCCGGCACTTCTCGGGCATTGCATTGCCTGAGAAGTGCCGGAATTGCCTGTACGGCGTGACTCCTGTGACTCCTGAGGAGATCAGCCGAGCACGTCCGCGAGCGCGACGGAGTCGATCCCGACCGCATCGCCGACGGGGCCGTAGGTGAGCTGGCCGGCGTGGGTGTTGAGGCCCTTGGCGAGCGCGGCGTCGTCACGCAGCGCCTGGGTCCAGCCCTTGTTGGCCAGCGCGACGGCGTACGGCATGGTCGCGTTCGTGAGCGCGTAGGTGGAGGTGTTGGGGACCGCGCCGGGCATGTTGGCCACGCAGTAGAAGGTGGAGTTGTGGACCTGGTAGGTCGGGTCCGCGTGGGTGGTGGCGTGGGAGTCCTCGAAGCAGCCGCCCTGGTCGATGGCGATGTCGACGAGCACCGAGCCCGGCTTCATCCGCGAGACCAGGTCGTTGGTGACCAGCTTCGGTGCGGCTGCTCCCGGGATCAGCACGGCGCCGATGACCAGGTCGGCCTGGAGCACCTGCTCCTCGAGCGCGAGCTTGTTCGACGCGAGCCCGTGGACCTGGTTGGAGTAGCGCCAGAACGACATCCGCAGCTTCTCCAGGTCGGTGTCGAGCAGCGTGACGTCCGCGCCCATCCCCAGAGCGATGTTGGCGGCGTTCTGGCCGGAGACGCCGGCACCGATGATGACGACCTTGGCGTTGGCGACACCGCCGACACCACCCATCAGCGTGCCGCGGCCGCCCTGGGCCTTGAGGAGGTTGTAGGCGCCGACCTGGGGCGCCAGGCAGCCGGCGACCTCCGACATCGGGTAGAGCAGCGGCAGCGCCCGGTTGGGCAGCTCGACGGTCTCGTACGCGATCGCGGTGACCTTCTTGGCCAGCAGCTCCTGCGTCAGCGGCTTGTCGGCGGCCAGGTGGAGGTAGGTGAACAGGGTCAGGCCCTCGCGCAGGCGGTGGTACTCCTCCGCGACCGGCTCCTTGACCTTGAGCACCATGTCGGCGTTGCCCCAGGTCTCGTCGGCATCGCCGAGGATCTTGGCGCCGACCGCGGCGTAGTCGCTGTCCGGGATCGAGGAGCCGACGCCGGCACCGGCCTCGACGAAGACCTCGTGGCCGTTGGCCACCAGCTCGTGGACGCCCGAGGGGGTGATCGCCACCCGGTACTCGTGGTTCTTGACTTCCTTGGGTACGCCGATTCTCATTGCCCTGCCCTTCATGTGATGGCCCCTGAATGTGGTGGTCAGTGGGTCTACGGGTCAGCCGGATGTGCGCCGCCTGACGCGGCATGTCTAACCCGGTGTGGCGCAAGTCACCAAAATCACGTCGCTCGGTCCTGACCAGACCCCCTGATCAGACTCTGCCACGAGACTTGAGAGCCGCGTACGCAAGCACGGCCTGGACGACCGGCGAGTCGGTCGCCCGGCCGCTCAGCACGGCCTCCAGGAGCTCCTCGAAGGGCACCCAGTGGACGCTCATCTCGGCCTCCTCGTGCTCGAGCTCGAAGCCGTCGCGGTCGCTCGCGGTGAGGCCGCGGGCGAGGAAGAAGTGGTGGATCTCCTCGGTGAGCCCGGGTGAGGCGTACGTCGAGAGCAGCGGCGTCCACTCGGCCGCCTCGTGGGCCACCTCCTCGCGCAGCTCGCGCACGGCGACTTCGAGCGGGTCCTCGCCGGGATAGTCGATCAGGCCGGCCGGCAGCTCCACGAAGCGCCGTTTGGCGGGATGGCGGTACTGGGTGATGACCAGGGCCCGCTCCTCCTCGTCCAGCGCCAGCACGACCGCGGCGCCCGGGTGCTCGACCACCAGGCGGCGGAACGGCTCCTCGTCCTCGTGGCCGGGGCGGTTGATCCGGTCGGCGCGCAGCGCGACCACCCAGCCGTCACGGTGGAGGTCCTCGCTCGAGGCGACCGGCCAGCTCTCCGGGACGTCCCACTCGGTGAGCGGTCCCTGGTCCAGCGGCACGGGCGAGTCGGAAATTCGTGCGTCCGATGTCATGGCCCGAGGCTACCCTCGGCTCATGTCTGACACCTCCCCCGCCGCCCCTGCCTCACTCACCCAGGAGGAGGCGGCCGCGCGGGCCGCCACGGTCACCGTCGAGCGCTACGACATCGCGCTCGACATGACCGGTCTGCTGGAGGGCGAGACGCTCTCGAGCGTCTCCACGATCACCTTCTCCGCCACCCCCGGCTCGAGCACGTTCGTCGACTGCGTGGCCGAGGTCAGCGCGGCCACTCTCAACGGCACCGAGCTCGACCTCGCCACGATCAGCGCGGGCCGGATCCCGCTCGAGGACCTCGCCGGGACCAACACCCTGGTCGTGACCGCCGCCCAGTCCGACACCGCCTCCTCCGAGGGCGTGCTGCGCACGGTCGACCCGTCCGACGGCAACGTCTATGTGTGGACCTCCTTCGAGCCCGACGACGCTCGTCGGCTGTGGGCCTGCTTCGACCAGCCCGACCTCAAGGCCGTGCACGGGTTCACCGTGGCGGCGCCCGAGCAGTGGACGGTGCTGTCCAACTCCGCACCTGCGAGCGTCTCGGACGCGGCAGCCGGCGCGCGGACCTGGGTCTTCGAGGACACGCCCCCGCTCTCGACGTACGTCGTGGTGGTCAACGCCGGGCCGTTCGTCGAGGTCCGCGAGGAGCGCGGCGGCTACGACCTGGGGCTCTACGCCCGTCAGTCGCTGCGCAGCCAGCTCGAGCGGGACCGGGAGGAGATCCTGCAGGTCACCGAGCACGGGCTGGCCTGGTTCGGCACCAAGTTCGGGATGCCGTTCCCGCAGCGTCGTTACGACCAGATCTTCGTACCCGACATGGGCGGCGCGATGGAGAACTGGGGCGCGGTCACCCACAGCGACGTGTTCCTCTTCCGCACGGCACCGACCCACGCCGACCGGACCGAGCGCACCAATGTGGTCCTCCACGAGATGGCGCACATGTGGTTCGGCGACCTGGTCACGATGCGCTGGTGGGACGACCTGTGGCTCAACGAGGCCTTCGCCTCGTGGGCGGCCGTGTGGGCCTCGGCCGCGCTCCCCGACCACGCCGACGTGTGGGCCTCGATCGCGCTGACCGAGAAGAAGGCGGGCTACGACATCGACGCGACGCCGGCCACCCACCCGATCCGCGGTGTGGTGCCCAGCGTCGACGTCGCGATGGCCAACTTCGACGCGATCACCTACATGAAGGGCCAGGCCGTGCTGCAGCAGCTGCACGCCTACATCGGCGAGGACGCCTACCTCGCCGGGCTGCAGGCCTACTTCACCGAGCACGCGTACGGCAACACCGTGCTCGATGACCTGATGGGCGCCTTCGGAGCGGCCGCGGGCAAGGACCTCTCCGCCTGGACGACCGCGTGGCTCGACCACGCCGGCACCGACGTGATCACCCTGGCCGACGGCAAGGTGTCGGTCACCAGCCCCGACGGAACCGTACGTCCCCACCGGCTCGACATCGCCTCCTACGACGCCTCCGGTGTCCTGCTCGCCACCACTCCGGTCACCGTGGCGGGCGAGCCCATCGCGGTCTCGCTCCCCGATGCCGCCGCGCACCTGGTCAACGCGACCGACGTGACCTTCGCGGCAGTGCGCTCGGATGAGGCCAGCGAAGCCTGGCTCGGCCAGAACGCCGGCATGCTGCCCGATGCGGTGGCGCGGGCGGTCGCGGTCAACAGCGCCTGGACCGCCCTGTTCCGCGGCGAGATCGCCGGCCCCGAGGTCGTCTCGCGCGTCCTCTCGGTCCTCGAGCGCGAGCGCAACCCGCAGGTCACCGGCGAGTTCCTGAGCATGGCCGTCACCGCTGCCGAGCTGTGGACGGCGCCGGAGCGGGTCGCCGAGCAGCGCGCGCTGGTCGCCGGAGCGGCCGCGGCGCTCGCCGAGGACCCGGCCAACCGCGACACCGCTCTTCGCGTCGTCGCAGCGCACGCCTCCACGCCCGCGCAGCTCGCGCTGGCCGAGGCAGGGGCCGCCGAGGACGTACAGGTGGCCTGGCGGCTGCTCGGCCGGCGCGCCGAGACGGGCGACTACGACGCCGAGGCGGTCGCCGCTCTGGAGGCACGCGACCCGGATCCCGAGTCCTGGGTCAGTGCTCTGGGCGTACGCACCGCGCAGCCGCTCGCGGAGGCCAAGGAGGAGGCCTGGCAGGTGTCCATGATCGAGCGCCGGCTGCCGCGCACCGACGGCGGATACGCGTTGAGCTCGGCGTTCTGGCGGCCCGGCCAGGAGCAGATCCTGGCTCCGTACGCCCACCGCTATCTCGACGCCGTCGCCGCCATCCGGGGTGGCGGGCTGCTCGCCTACGGACTCCAGCTCCGGTTCTACCCGGTGCAAGCCGGTGAGGAGGTCGCCGCTGCCGCACGCGCCGCGTGCGAGGGCGACGCGCTGGTTCCCTTCGTCCGGCAGACGGTCATCCGCATGGCCGACGTGCACTCGCGGCAGGTCGCCGCTCGCTCGCTGTAGGGCAGCCAGAATCCGGGCCGAGAAGGTATGGCTCGCGAGGTCGGCGGGTACCCCTCGTGTCGTACGCAATCGAGAGGAGACACGACATGAGCACCATCGAGAAGAGCGTCCAGGTCGAGGTCCCGGTCAGCACCGCGTACGACCAGTGGACCCAGTTCGAGTCGTTCCCGCAGTTCATGGAGGGCGTCGAGTCGGTCAAGCAGCTCGATGACAAGCACCTGCACTGGAAGGCGGAGATCGGCGGTGTGACCCGCGAGTGGGACGCCGAGATCGTCGACCAGGTTCCCGACGAGCGGATCACCTGGCGCGCCGTGGAGGGCGCCCAGAACAAGGGGACGGTGTCGTTCACCCAGGACCCGATGGGCAATGCGACCCAGGTGACGCTGCACCTGGAGTACGAGCCCGAGGGCGCGGTCGAGAAGACCGGTGACGTTCTCAAGATCGTCGACATGCGCGCCAAGGGCGACCTCGAGCGCTTCAAGGACTTCATCGAGAACCGCGGCACCGAGACCGGTGCGTGGCGCGGCGAGGTGAAGCCGACCGGCGAGGTACGTCGCTAACACACAGACACAGAGCCCCTGGGTCCGGAAAACACCGGTCCCAGGGGCTCTGTCAACTGATGCTCAGGCGTCAGCCGTCTCCGGCAGCTCGACCTCGCTGACCTCGCGGCGCAGGTTGGTCTCGTCGATCGGGAACCGCTGCTCCTTCTGCCGGTCGAGGGCCGCCTTCACCAGCCCGGCGAAGAGCGGGTGCGGGCGGGTCGGCCGCGAGCGAAGCTCGGGGTGAGCCTGGGTGGAGACGTAGTAGGGGTGTACGTCGCGGGGCAGCTCGACGAACTCGACGAGCTGGTTGTCGGGCGAGAGGCCGGAGAAGACCAGGCCGGCGTCCTCGAGCTGGTCGCGGTAGGCGTTGTTGACCTCGTAGCGGTGGCGGTGACGCTCCTCGATGGAGGTCTCGCCGTAGACCTCGGCCGCGATCGAGCCCTTCTTGAGCTCGGCCGGGTAGAGGCCCAGGCGCATGGTGCCACCGAGGTCGCCCGCGCCCTCGACGTAGGCCTTCTGCTCCTCCATCGTCGCGATGACGGGCTCGGGGGTCTCGGCGTCGAACTCGGTGGAGTCGGCCTTCTCCAGGCCGAGCACGTTGCGGGCGTACTCGATGACCATGCACTGCAGGCCCAGGCACAGGCCGAGGGTGGGGATCTGGTGAGCGCGGGTGTAGCTCAGCGCGCCGAGCTTGCCCTCCAGGCCACGGATGCCGAAGCCACCGGGGACGCAGACCGCGTCGACGTCGTGGAGGTTCTTGGCGGCGCCCTCGGGGGTCTCGCACTCGTCGGAGGGGATCCAGCGGATGTTGACCTTGGCCTCGTTGGCGAAACCGCCGGCGCGCAGCGCCTCGCCGACGCTCAGGTAGGCGTCGGGGAGGTCGATGTACTTGCCGACCAAGGCGATGGTGAGCTCCTCCTTGGGGTGGTGCACCCGGCGGAGCAGGTCCTCCCACAGCGCCCAGTCGACGTCGCGGAAGGGCAGGTCGAGCTTGCGTACGACATAGGCGTCGAGGCCCTCGCGGTGGAGCACCTTCGGGATGTCGTAGATGCTCGGGGCGTCGGCGGCGGTCACCACGGCGTCCTCGTCGACGTCGCACATGAGCGCGATCTTGCGCTTGATGCCCTCGGGCAGCTCACGGTCGGCGCGGCACACGATGGCGTCGGGCTGGATGCCGATCTGGCGCAGCGCCATCACCGAGTGCTGGGTCGGCTTCGTCTTGAGCTCCTTGGACGGGCCGATGTAGGGCACCAGGGAGACATGCACGAAGAAGACGTTGTCGCGGCCGAGACGCTGGCGCACCTGGCGGGCGGCCTCGAGGAACGGCAGCGACTCGATGTCGCCGACGGTGCCGCCGATCTCGGTGATCACCACGTCGATCTCGGGGCCGTGCATGGCCAGGACCCGCTCGGAGATCTCGTCGGTGATGTGCGGGATCACCTGGACGGTCTCACCGAGGTAGTCGCCGCGGCGCTCCTTGGCGATCACGTTGGAGTAGACCTGCCCGGTGGTCACGTTGGCGTGGCCGACCAGGTCGGTGTCGAGGAACCGCTCGTAGTGGCCGATGTCGAGATCGGTCTCGGCACCGTCGTTGGTCACGAAGACCTCACCGTGCTGGAACGGGTTCATGGTGCCGGGGTCCACGTTGAGGTACGGGTCCAGCTTCTGCATGGTCACGCTCAGACCACGCGACCGGAGAAGACGGCCGAGGGACGATGCCGTCAGGCCCTTTCCCAATGAGGAGGCGACGCCCCCGGTGACAAAAATGTGCTTGGTCAAGCTCGCCGACTTCATGGGCCTCAATCCTATCAACGCTTCAGCAGGCCGCCGAAACCTGACGCACCGAAATCGCCACCTTGTTGACTCATCTGCCGAGCCAGCGCGAGCGGAGCGGCGACCTGACCGGTGGTGGTCTCGATGCCGTCGACCGACGCGAACCAGCCCGGCCAGTCGTTGCCGCGGAGCGTCTCGAGGTCCTCGGAGCCCGTGGGTGCCGTCACGACCAGGCCTTTCGTGGTCGCGCCGAGACCCTCGACAAGGCCCTCGACCGCGGTCGTGTCCTTGCTGTCGTCGCCGAGGACGACCAGGACGAGGCCGGCCGGTCCGGTCGGTCGTCCCTGGGCCTTGACCAGGTCGCCGGTGAGCAACGCCACAGCGGCGGTCTTGGCGGGCTGGTCGAACGCTGTCGGCGGCTTCGTGCCGGCGTAGGTCTCCCCGATCACCTGGCCCATCCGCTGATAGGTCGCCTGTCCCGCGTCGCCGCGGCCGAGCTGCTTGACCAGCTGTGTGGCCAGGCTGTCGACGTACTGCTTGCGGTCGGGGTCGAGCAGATTCGGTCGTACGTCGAGCACCCCCGTCGTCTCGCCGCCGGCCGCCTCGATGTTGCCGGTGAGCGCTGCGACCGTCTTCTGGTCGGCGCCGGGGAGGGTGACGACGGCGACCTTCTGGCCGGTGAGCCTGCCGGGCAGGAGGGCGTCGCCGGCCTCGGCGACGAACTGGGCCTCGGCGCTCTGCTGGGGGTCCTTCGCGGCCTTCGTCTCGCTCTCGCCGGAGGTGGGGCTCGCCGCCGTCCCGTCGCCGGCTCTGTTCACGATTTCCGCGCCGATGGCGGTGAGGTCGTGGTCGGCGGCCCAGATGCCGGCGGGTACGCCGATCGCCAGCGCCGTCACCGCGGCCAAGACCGGGAGGACGAGCCGACGGCTGCGGGGCTCCTTGCGGCGCACCGCCGGAACCGCGGACGCGTCGATCAGCGTCGGGCCGAGGGCGAGCCGGGTCAGGTAGGTGCCGGCCAGGCCCGGGCGCTGGTCCTCGAGGAAGTCGGTCAGGGTGGTGCTCAGCCCGGCCCCGACCACCAGCGAGGGGTGCTGGGCGTAGGCGACCAGGAGGGCCGCGTCCTCGGGGGTGAGTGCGGACTCGAACCGCTTCGGCTGGACGCCGATCCGCTCGAGGAGCTCGGTGGCGTTCTCGCTCGCGGAGGCGCCGGGCGCGAGGACGACCTCGGCAGCGCTGGTGAGCACCTTCGGTTCGGGGTAGCCGTCGGTGTCGGGCCCCAGGACGATCACGGCGTGGCGTACCTGCTTCTTGGACAGCCTCTTCGCCGCGGGACCCACCGCGATGATGGCCGGGCGCTGCTCGCGCAGGAAGCCGGCGAGGTCGCCGAGGAGCCGGTCCAGGTCGGGGTGGTCGGCGACCACCACGACGGGTCGGCCGGCCAGCGGCGTGTCGAGAGGTGGTACGCCGTTGCCGTGCAGCAGCACCTCCTCCTCGCGCTTGAGGAGCTCGCTGCTGTTGTGGGTGAAGAGGTCCAGGTGGGAGCTCAGGCCGCGCTTGGCGTCCTCGAGGTCCTTGTCGAGGGACTCTTGGTCGAGCGCACGGCCGGAGGTCAGCAGCTGCTCACCGTCGAAGATCTCGCCGTCGAGGATCCGGGCCTTCCGCCCGTCGACGAGCTTCTCCTGCCCTGCCTCGCCGATCTTGTCGATCAGCTCGATCCCGGCGTCGGCCAGCGTCTGCGGACCCCGGTTCGGGTAGCGGCCCGAGACCATCGGCTGGGCGTTGACCACGGCGATCACGCCCTTGGCCGCGATCGCCAGCGCGGTGCTCCGGTCCAGGTCGACATGGTCGATGACCGCGATGTCGCCCTCTTTGAGCCGCGGGATCAGGGCCCTGGTCGGCCGCCCCGCGCGGAGCGTCCCGCGGATGCCTGGGAGTACGGAGGGAATCTGGCGAGTAGGCAGTCTCATGTCCCGCCAATCCTCTCCCCTCGCCGGCGCCCGTCCCAGGATCTCCCATCCGGCGAGTCGGTCGTTGTGGCGGCCGAATGCGTACGTTTGGCCGCCGAGTCGGTCGTTGTGGCATGTGTCGTTCGCCACAACGACCGACTCGGGTCGCCAGAAATGAGGTTTCGGCGGGATCAGACCTTCGCCGCGCGGGCCACCTCGAGGAGCTCGCGGGCGTGCGCGATGGCGGTGTCGGACGCCGTCAGCCCGGCCAGCATGCGCGAGAGCTCGCGCTCGCGGGACTCGTCGTCGAGGACGGTGAGGCCGGAGCTGGTGACCACGCCGTCGCTGGTCTTCTCGACGGCGACGTGGTGGTCGGCGAAAGCGGCGACCTGGGGCAGGTGGGTGACGACCAGGACCTGGGCGGTGCGGGCGAGGTGGGCCAGACGGCGGCCGATCTCGACCGCGGCGGAGCCGCCGACGCCGGCGTCGACCTCGTCGAAGACGAAGGTCGGGACCGGGCTGGTGGCCGCCAGAACCACCTCGATCGCCAGCATCACCCTGGAGAGCTCACCGCCGGAGGCACCCTTGTGGAGCGGGCGGGGCTCCGAGCCGGTGTT
Organism: Nocardioides sp. NPDC006303; assembly: GCF_040613175.1. Lineage (NCBI taxonomy): Bacteria > Bacillati > Actinomycetota > Actinomycetes > Propionibacteriales > Nocardioidaceae > Nocardioides > Nocardioides sp. NPDC006303. Next base: position 80,517 of record NZ_JBEXRR010000005.1, on the reverse strand, counting down.
GGCGGCCAGCAGCAGCTCGACCTCGTCGAGGCCGTTGGAGCCGTAGCGGAGCCAGCGGTGGTTCTTGCCCGAACCGACCTGCCCCGATCCAACCAGTAGCGGCGCGTGCGGCTCGTCCTCGGATGCGGGCGCGTCGGTCTCCTTCTGGCGCACGTCGACCACCAGTCGCGCGTGCGGCATGGCCAGTCCGGTGAGCTCGTCGCTGACCGCTTCGGCCAGGGCGCCGGCGGCGTCGGTGCGGGCGGCCGACAGCGCCAGGCCGGCGTCTGCGAGGGCGGCTCGCAGCCGGGTGCGCTCCCCGCGGAGCTCCTCGATCCGGTCGTCGTCGGAGTCGAGCTCGAGCAGGCGCTTGGCGCCGGTCTCGGCCCAGGCGAGCACCTCGTCGATGGTCTCGCCGTACTTCCTGGTCAGCGCGGTCAGCGCCGCGCGGCGCTCGGAGACGACGGAGAGCCGCGCCGGGTCGGTCTCGATCGCGGTCGCGTAGGAGGCGACGTCGGCGGCCAGGTCGGAGAGCAGGTAGGAGACCTCCGCGAGGCGGTCGGCCAGGGACGCCGCGTCGGGGTCGTGGTCGCGGACGCCGTCGAGGGCCTGGCGCGCGGCCGAGATGGCGCCCAGCGCGTCGGGGGCGTCGACCTCCGAGGAGAGCGCCTCGCGGGCCTGCTCGGCGGCGGTGCGCAGGGTGTCGGCGTAGCCGAGCTTCTCCTCCTCCTGGGCGAGGGTGACATCTTCGCCGGACTCCGGCGAGACCTCCTCGACCTCACCGAGGCCGAAGCGGAGCAGGTCGGCCTCCTGTGCTCGCTCGCGGGCGTGGGTGGTGACCTCGTCGAGCTCGCGCTCGACCTTCTGGAGCTCGGCGTAGATGTCGCCGTAGGCCGCGATGAGCTTGGCGACCGCGTCGCCGCCGAAGCGGTCGAGCGAGTCGCGCTGGGCACGCGGCTGCAGCAGCCGGTGCTGGTCGGACTGGCCGTGGACCGCGACCAGCGGTGAGGTCACTGAGCCGAGGGTCGCGACCGGGACGGTCGCTCCCCCGACGTACGCCCTCGCTCGGCCTTCGGCGGCGACGGTGCGGGCCACCAGGACGCGGCCCTCCTCGACCTCTCCCCCGGCCTCCTCGGTCGCCTCGATGACGCTGGGCAGCGACCGGGCGTCGATGACGCCCTCGACCCGGGCCGCTTTCTTGCCCTTGCGGACCGAGCCGGCGTCGCCGCGGCCGCCGAGCAGCAGCCCGAGCGCGGTCACGATCATGGTCTTGCCCGCGCCGGTCTCACCGGTCACCACGGTCAGCCCTGGTCCGAGCTCCAGGGTCGAGGACTCAATGATCCCGAGTCCGGAGATCCTGATCTCCTCAAGCATTCTCGCCTCCGTTCATCCTGAACGGACGCCGTTCCGCGGCGCCTCGCCATCCCTCCACAGACAGTCCGAACTTCCGCACCAGACGATCCGTGAACGGGGCCTGGTGCAGGCGAACGAGTCTGACAGGCTCCACCCCCCGGGTGACCTCGATCCGGGCACCCGGGCCCAGGTCGTAGGAACGCCGGCCGTCGCACCAGAGCACTCCGGCGCCGTCGGCCCGAGAGATGACCTCGACGGCCAGGACCGAGGTCGGCGCGACCACCATGGCCCGCGCGAAGAGCGCGTGAGCGCTGATCGGGGTCAGCAGGAGCGCCTCGACGCCCGGCCACACGACCGGGCCGCCGGCGGAGAAGTTGTAGGCCGTCGAGCCGGTCGGGGTCGCACAGACGACGCCGTCGCAGCCCCACCTCGACAGCGGTCGGCCGTCGATCTCGACGACGACTTCGAGCATCCGCTCGCGCGCGGCCTTCTCGACGCTGGCCTCGTTGACCGCAAACGTACGGAAGACCTTCTGACCGTCCTCGAAGACGCTGACCTCGAGCGCGAGGCGGTCCTCGGAGGTGTAGCGACGCTGCACGATCGCCTCGATCGTCGACTCGACGTCGTCGTACTCCGCCTCGGCCAGGAACCCGACGTGTCCCAGGTTGACCCCGAGCACCGGGGTGCGGTGGGGCTGGACGATCTCGGCCGCGCGCAAGATGGTGCCGTCGCCACCGATGACCAGCGCCAGCTCGCAGTCGCGGCTCGCGTCGTCCTCGTCGGCGGCGAGCTCGAGCTGCGGTTCGTACGCCGCCGGGTCGATGCCCAGGTCGGCGGCCTCGCTCGCCAGCACGCGGACCACGATCCCGTGGACCGCCAGCGACTTGGCGCAGGCGAGGCCGACCTCGCGGGCCTCCTCGCGCCCGGTGTGGATGAGCATGAAGACCCGCCGAACCTCGGCTGGGTCCACAGGCGCTGGGTCCACCTGAGCGGTGTCGGCGTCGGTCACGGATCAACCTTCTCAGACGGCACCGACACAGCCCCGGTGGCGGGGCTCTCCAGGCCGCGCTGCTCGCGCACGGCCTCCTCGATCTCCGCCTCGGTGACGGTGGCCTCCCCGCGTCGCAGCCACAGGAAGAACTCGACGTTGCCCGACGGGCCCGGGAGCGGGCTGGTGGTGACCGCGCGTGCACCCCAGCCTCGTCTCGCGGCGGCCGCGGCGACTGCGTTGACGGCCTCGGCCCGCAGGGCAGAGTCGCGAACCACGCCACCCTTGCCGACCCGGTCCTTGCCGACCTCGAACTGGGGCTTGACCATCAGCGCCAGGTCGCCGTCGGGGCTGGTCACCCGGATCAGCGCGTCCAGGACGAGCTCGAGAGAGATGAAGGAGAGGTCGCCGACGACGACGTCGACGGGTTCGCCGACCACGTCGAGGGAGAGGTCGCGGATGTTGGTGCGGTCGTGGACGACGACCCGCTCGTCCTGCTGCAGCCGCCAGGCGAGCTGGCCGTAGCCGACGTCGACGGCGACGACCTGCCGGGCCTCGTTGCGCAGCAATACGTCGGTGAACCCGCCCGTCGACGCGCCGGCGTCGAGACAGCGGCGGCCCTTGACCGAGAGCCCGAGCGGTTCGAACGCCGCGAGTGCTCCGGCGAGCTTGTGCCCGCCGCGGGAGACGAAGTCGGGACGGTCGGGGTCCTCGGTGACCACGATCGCGACGTCGGTGGTGACGCCCGTGGCCGGCTTGGTGGCTCGGTTTCCCGAGACCGTGACCCGCCCGGCAGCGATCAGCTCACTGGCGTGCTCGCGGGACCGGGCCAGCTTGCGCCGGACCAGCTCGGCGTCGAGACGCAGGCGGCGAGGAGGCATGCGCTCGCCTCTCAGGGCTGGTCGGTCGGCTGGGACTCGCCGGACGCCGCGGCGATCCGGGCCATCGCATCGTGGGCCCCGGTCTCGGGGTCCAGGGCGCGACGCAGCTCGGTGTGAGCGGCCTCGAAGACGCCGACGTGCTCGGCCAGCGGCAGCTCGTCGAGCCGGTCGAGCGTCTCGAGCACCGCGTCGACGCGGGCGACACCGGTGTGCGGCGCCGTGCCGGCGCCACCCAGCCCGGCCGAGGCCTCAGCCGGAGTCTCGTCGAAATGCTGCTCGCTCATGAGGCTGAGACTACCGTCCCGCCGTCGGCATCCGGGCCAGGCGGCACGGCCTGTGCGCCGATCGTGGCCACCGATCCGGTGGCGTCCAGGTGTGCCCAGGCGCCGGCCGCGGCCACCCGCCACCAGTCGTCGGGTCTCCCCTCGCCGGTGACCTGCAGCTCTCCGTCGCGTACCTCTGCCGTCCAGCCGCCGAGCCGCGCGGTCGTGCCTTCGGTCTCCGGCGCCGGGTGGGTCTCCAGCAGCCCGCCCAGATCGGCGGAGATGTAGGAGGGCCGTCGCTGCGGCTCGGCCGCGACCAGGTCCTCGAGCCCGGTGACGCCGGTGAGCACGAGCAGCGTGTCGATGCCGGCGTTGCGGCCGCCCTCGATGTCGGTGTCGAGCCGGTCGCCGACCATCAGCGGGTGATCGGCCTCGGTGCGCCGGATGGTCTCCTCCAGCAGCGGTCGCGACGGCTTGCCCGCCACGACCGGCTCGACGCTTGAGAAGCGGCGCAGCGTGTCGACCAGGACGCCGTGGCCCGGCGCGATCCCGTAGGCCGCCGGGAAGGTCATGTCGGTGTTGCTGGCGACCCAGAAGAGCCCGTCCTTGATCCGCACGGCCGCGCGCAGGATGTCCTTCCACAGCAGCTCGGGGTTGTAGCCAGTGACGATCGCCTCGGCGTCCTCGTCGACGGCCACCGGCACCAGGCCGGCTGCCTCGAGCGGCTCGCGCAAACCGGCGGCACCCAGGTTGACGACCTTCGCCCCCGGGGCGAGCCGCTCGGCCAGGACACGCGCAGCCGCCTGGGCCGAGGTGACCACGTCCTCGGCGGTCGCCTCGATCCCCAGGTTGCGGATGTTCTCGGCGACCTTGGCCGGAGGCCGGGCGGCGTTGTTGGTGATGAACGCCAGCCTGAGCCCGGCCTCGCGTGCGGCGGCGAGCGACTCCGGGGCGCGCCGGACCGCTGTGCCGCCGATGTAGACCACGCCGTCGAGGTCGAGCATCGCCACGTCATGGGCGGCGGCGAGCGGCTGGGCTGAGCCCTTCAACTGATGGCCGGTCAGCACACGAAGTTCCTTCTCTGAGTCGGGGGTTCGGCGAATGGCACCAGTGTGACCCTACGATGTGCGGATGGACGATACGGGTGTGGTCAGGGCGCCGTACCTCGGGCGTCCGCTGCGCCTGGAGCCGTTTCGAGCGCTCTCGTTGGCCCCTTCACGGATCGGGGACCCGACCTCCGCACGGCTCTACTCCCGCCCCTATCGAGGGGTCGCCTCCCGGATCAGCTCGTGGCTGGCGCGTGGCGATCTGCGCCAGCACCAAGACCTCGCGCTCTACCTCCACGAGTACACCGCCGCGGGGATCACCGTGCGTGGCGTCGTCGGGATCCTCGACGTCTCGCACCGCACTGACGACCCCGCTGTTGCCGCGGTCATCCCCCACGAGGGCGTACGCACCGCCCAAGCCGAGCAGCTCGCCTCCCGGATGCGGCAGATGCGGGTGCATCCGGCGCCGATCCTGCTCACCTACCACGCTCCCGACGGAATCGCGGCCCTGCTCGACCGGGTGCAGAGCGGCACGCCCGAGGAGCAGTACGACGACCACGGCGGCCAGCACCATCGCGTCTGGGCGATCACCGACGAGGCGCTGATCGGGCAGCTGCGCACCGCATGGGCAGATCAGCAGGCACTGATCGCCGACGGTCACCACCGCTACGCGGCGTACGCCGAGCTCCAGGGTCTCGCCGAGCCCGGCGACGGCGCCGCAACCGACTTCGGTCTGGCGATGCTGATCGACCAGGACGACACTCCGTTGCAGCTCGGGGCGATCCATCGGGTGCTGGCAGGGGTGAACCTGCGCGACCTACGGGCCGCGGCCGAGTCCGTCGGCGCCGAGTGGACCCCCGGCAGCCGCGACGCCGCCCTGAGCAGGCTCGGGCCTGGTGTCATCGTGCTCAGCGACGGCCGGGGCTGGGCCAGCCTCGACGTCGACACCGCCAACAGCCCGATCACTGGTGATGTCGGCTATCTGCACGACCGCGTCCTCCCGGAGCTGCGCCGGCAGCCGTCGCGGGTGCTGCACGCCCACCAGGTCGACGCCGCGCTGAAGCGGGCCCGCCCGGGCCGCGACGTCGCCGTGCTGTTGGCGGCACCGACTTTCGACACCATCCTCTCCTCCGCCTCGATCGGGCAGCTGCTCCCGGAGAAGGCGACCTCCTTCCAGCCCAAGCCGCACCCGGGCGTGCTCATCCGTCTCCTGGACTCGGCGCGGCTGGAGAAGTCGCGCCACTAGCTGGCCTGCCTGGCCGCGGCGGCCGCCCGGCTCACCCGCCTGGCCGACGACACCTCCACCTCGGTCATCGACTGCAGCCGGCCGCCGGTCTTGAAGAACCGGCGACGAAGGGAGCCGTTGACCTCGATGACGTCCCCGACCTGCCAGGTCATAGCCGCTCGGCGGACCCGGGCGACCCAGGTGTGACACTCGAGCGCGTCGATCTGCACCCGGCTGCTCCCCCGGCGTTTGTCCCGCGGTCTGTTCACAACCACCCGGAACGCGGTGAGCTGATCTCCGCTCGGGAGCTCCTTCTCCTCCGCGGCCAGCGACAGCCGACCGATCAACCGCACCTCGTTGACCGTCGCCAGCCCGCCGGCCGGCCCCATCCGCTCGCCATCGTCCGGTGATGGCTCCTTCTCTACCCTTGCGACCGTCATCTCGATCACCTCCGACCACCATCCTGATCAGGGGCACCGACAGTTCCGCCCGGGCCTGTGCGGCCTGTGGAGAACCGCGGTCCGAACCGGGCCTGTGGACGGTGATCGGCCCGGCCGGCCAGCTATCGGAGGGCTTTCGCCGGCCGGTAGGGCGAGACGGTCGGGTCACCTGCGACCCAGAACCGCCAGGGACGGTCCGGGGCGAGACGCAGCCCGACGCGCGGTCCGGCCGCAACCTCGATCTCCGCCCACGTCTCGGTCGGCGCCAGGTCCAGCTCGAAGTCCGTGGTCCCGTTCATCGTGAGGTCGATCCCGAGCGCCGAGCAGAGCCGCGCGGGTCCCCGGGCGAGGTCGACGTCGCGTACCGCTCCACGCCGCTCCCGGGCGATCTCGATCCCGTCGATGATCTCGCCGGCACGCAGCAGGATCCCCCCGGGCTCACCGTCCGGATGGCAGACGAGGTTCGCGCAATAATGCATGCCGTAGGTGAAGTAGACGTAGAGCCGCCCGGGCGGACCGAACATCACCCGGTTGCGGTTCGTCTCGCCCCGGAAGGCGTGCGAGCCGGGATCGTCGGCCGCGTACGCCTCCACCTCGGTCAGCCGCACCTTCACGCCGTCGAAGGACAGCGTCGCCCCGAGGAGCCGCGGAGCGGTCACCTCGGGGCGCTGGTTCAACAGGTTCGCGAGCACTACGAGGGACGGAACCCGGCTGCCTTGGCCCGGAGCTCGGCGAGCTGCTCGGCGACCCGGTCGGGAGCCGTGCCACCACGGCCGTCGCGGGACGCGACCGAGCCTTCGATGGTCAGCACCAGGCGTACGTCAGGGGTCAGCGCCGGCGAGATCGTGGCGAACTCCTCGTCGGTGAGCGCGTCCAGCTCCACGCCGCGCTTCTCCGCCGCCTGGACACAGGCGCCGGCGAGCTCGTGCGCGATCCGGAACGGGGTGCCCTGCCGGACCAGCCACTCGGCGATGTCGGTGGCCAGCGAGAAGCCCTGCGGGGCGAGCTCGGCCATCCGGTCGGTGTTGTAGACCAGTGTGGCGACCTGGCCGGTGAAGGCAGGGAGCAGCACCTCGAGGGTGTCCAGGGAGTCGAAGACCGGCTCCTTGTCCTCCTGCAGGTCGCGGTTGTACGCCAGCGGCAGCGCCTTCAGCGTCGTCAGCAGCCCGGTCAGGTTGCCGACCAGGCGTCCGGCCTTGCCGCGGGCGAGCTCGGAGATGTCGGGGTTCTTCTTCTGCGGCATGATGCTCGAGCCCGTCGACCACGAGTCGTGCAGCGTGACGAAGTCGAACTCCTTGGTCGCCCACAGGATGATCTCCTCGGCGATCCGGCTGATGTCGACCCCGATCTGCGCGCACACGTAGGCGAACTCGGCGACGAAGTCCCGCGAGGCGGTCCCGTCGATCGAGTTGGCGCTCGAACCCGTGAAGCCCAGCTCGGAGGCGACCAGCTCCGGGTCGAGCCCCAGCGACTGCCCCGCGAGCGCCCCGGAACCGTACGGCGAGTCGCACACGACCCGGCTCTGCCAGTCGTTGAGCCGATCGACGTCGCGCAGCAGCGACCAGGCGTGAGCCATCAGGTGGTGGGAGAGCAGCACCGGCTGGGCGTGCTGGAGGTGCGTACGTCCGGGCATGATCGCGCCCAGATTCTGCTCCGCCTGCCCCGCGAGCGCGTCGATGAGATCGAGCACGAGCCCACGAAGCACCCGCTCGTGGTCGAGCAGATAGCTCCGGAACAGGGTCGCGATCTGGTCGTTGCGCGAGCGCCCCGCCCGCAGCTTGCCGCCGACGTCGGGACCGATCTCCTCGATGAGGAGCCGCTCCAGCGCGCCGTGTACGTCCTCGTCCGAGTCAGCCGGAAGCAGCCGCCCGGCGGTGAACCGGTCGGCGAGGACGTCCAGACCCCGGTGGATCTCGTTCTCCTCGTCACCGGTGAGCAGCCCGGCCGCCCCCAGCGCCTTCGCATGGGCGTGGGACCCGGCGATGTCGTAGAGCGCCAGCCGCCAGTCGAACTGCGTCGAGCGCGAGAGCGCCTCGAGCTCCGGCGATGGACCACCGGCGAACCGGCCGCCCCAGAGCTTGCCCTCGTTGGTGGTGTTGGCAGGCGTGGTCACGACTCTCCTCGTACGGCTTTGATAGCGATCTCCATGATGTCAGGAAGTGCGCCCGGGGACGCGGTGCCCTCGGCGCGGAGCTTGTCCGGCGTCCACCAGCCGGCCTGGACGACCGACCCGACCTCGATCGGCTCCAGGTTGGCGAAGCTGATCTCGACCTCACGGTCGAGCGCCAGGGCGAAGTAGGTGTTGTGGCCGCTGTAGTCGACGCCGTTCCAGCTGTACTCGTCGGAGTGGACCTGGATGGGGCCAACCAGCGCCTCGGGCAGGGTCCGGATGCCGGCCTCCTCCCACAGCTCCCGCACCGCCGCGCCTACCGCGTCCTCGCCGGGGTCGATGGCGCCCCCGATGCTGGTCCAGTAGGCGCCCCGCGACGGGTCCCCCGGGTCGGTGTCCTGCAGAAGCAGCACCTCGCCGTCGGCACTGACCGGGAGAACCCGCGCGGACTCGCGGTGCACACGCACCATCAGTCGTTGCCCGCCTCCAGCGCGGCCTCGTCCAGGATCGTGTCGTCCAGGACGGACGCCTCGACCGGGAGCGCGGCCGGGAGCGGCTTGCCGTCGGTGGCGGCGATGCGGTCGAAGCCGCCCGCGGGCAGCTCGCCGAAGAGGGTGCCGTGCTCGACGAGCACCGTTCCCTGGTCCAGGGGATGCCCGGCGTAGATCTCCAGCTTGGAGCGGGAGTCGGCGATGTCGAGGTTGCGCATGGTGAGCTGGCCGATGCGGTCGACGGGACCGAAGGCGGCGTTCTCGACGCGCTCCATGGAGAGCTTCTCGGGGTGGTAGGAGAAGTGCGAGCCCTCGGTGTTGAGGATCGTGTAGTCCTCGCCGCGGCGCAGCCGAAGCGTGACGGTCCCCGAGACCAGCGACGCGATCCAGCGCTGGATCGACTCGCGCAGCATCAGCGCCTGCGGGTCGAGCCAGCGACCCTCATACAGCAGCCGGCCGAGCTTGCGGCCCTCGTTGTAGTAGTTGGACATGGTGTCCTCGTTGTGCACCGCGTTCAGCAGCCGCTCGTAGGCCGCCCACAGCAGCGCCATCCCCGGCGCCTCGTAGATGCCGCGGGACTTGGCCTCGATGATCCGGTTCTCGATCTGGTCCGACATGCCCAGGCCGTGGCGGCCGCCGATCGCGTTGGCCTCGTAGACCAGCTCGACGGGGTCGGAGTAGGACTTGCCGTTGATCGCCACCGGGCGGCCCTCGACGAAGGACACCGAGACGTCCTCGGACTCGATGGAGACCGACGGATCCCAGAACTTCACGCCCATGATCGGCTCGACCGTCTCCAGCGACACGTCGAGGTGCTCCAGGGTCTTGGCCTCGTGGGTGGCGCCCCAGATGTTGGCGTCGGTGGAGTAGGCCTTCTCGGTGGAGTCGCGGTAGGGCAGGTTGTGCGCGACCAGCCACTCCGACATCTCGTGGCGTCCACCGAGCTCGTGGACGAAGTCGGCGTCGAGCCACGGCTTGTAGATGCGCAGCTCGGGGTTGGCCATCAGGCCGTAGCGGTAGAACCGCTCGATGTCGTTGCCCTTGAAGGTCGACCCGTCGCCCCAGATGTTGACGTTGTCGGCCTGCATGGCCCGGACCAGCATGGTGCCGGTCACCGCACGCCCCAAAGGCGTGGTGTTGAAGTAGGCGCGGCCACCGGAGCGGATGTGGAAGGCACCGCAGGCGAGCGCGGCAAGGCCCTCCTCGACGAGCTGCGGCTTGATGTCGATGGCGCGGGCGATCTCGGCGCCATAGGCCATCGCACGGTCCGGTACGCCGGAGATGTCGGGCTCGTCGTACTGCCCGATGTCGGCGGTGTAGGTGCACGGCACCGCGCCCTTGTCGCGCATCCAGGCGACCGCCACGGAGGTGTCGAGACCTCCGGAGAAGGCGATGCCGACGCGCTCACCCTTGGGAAGGGAGGTCAGGACCTTGCTCACGAGATGTTGCTCCTTGCTCTGAAACTTACGGAATGTCTGTGGTCTTGCCAGCGAGGCTGAGGAAGCGGTTGACGAGCGCAGCGCCGCCCTTGGGCTCGCGGCCGATGACGAGCACGGTGTCGTCGCCGGCGATGGTGCCGAGGATGTCGGGGTATTCGGCGCGGTCGATCGCGGAGGCGAAGTACTGGGCACCCCCTGCAGGAGTACGCAGCACCACGAGGTTCCCACTGCCGTCGGCGCTCACCAAGAGCTCTCGGGCGAGTCGGCCGAGCTTGCTGCGTCCGCTGGCCGACTCCCCCGGGGCGACCGCGGTGCGGTCACCGCCCTCGCCGGGAACCGCGTAGACCAGCGCACCCGAAGGCGCCCGCACCTTCACCGCGTCGAGCTCGTCCAGATCACGCGAGAGCGTCGCCTGGGTGACGTTGACCCCGTGGGCGAAAAGCGCCTCGGAGAGCTCGGTCTGGGACCGGATCTCCTTGCCCCAGATGATGTCCACGATCAGGGACTGGCGCGCGCCCTTGGTCGCGGGCCGCTGGGTCTCGTTCGTCGTCATCGTCGCTCCCACAAGAAGGCCAGGATCGCCTTCTGGGCGTGGCGCCGGTTCTCCGCCTCGTCCCACACCAGGCTGCGCGGCCCGTCGAGCACCTCGGCCTCGATCTCCTTGCCGCGGTAGGCGGGCAGGCAGTGCAGCACCACCGCGTCGGGGTCGGCGTGGCCGAGCAGGTCGGTGGTGAGCGCGTAGGGCGAGAAGACCGCGACCCGCGCGGCTGCCTCGCTCTCCTTGCCCATCGAGACCCAGGTGTCGGTGATGAGTACGTCGGCCCCGGCTGCCGCCGCAACCGGGTCGGAGGTGACGGTGACCGAGCCGCCGGTCTCCTGGGCGATCTCCTTGGCCCTGACCAGCACCTCCGCGTCGGGCGCGTAGCCGTCCGGCGCGCCGAACCGGACGTGCATCCCGGCGATCGCTCCGGCCAGCGCCCAGGAGTTGCCCATGTTGCAGGCGGCGTCGCCGAGGAAGGCCGCGGTCAGGCCCGCCAGTGATCCCTTGTGCTCGCGCAGCGTCTGCAGGTCGGCGAGCAACTGGCAGGGGTGGAACTCGTCGGTGAGCGCGTTGACGACCGGGACCCCGGAGTGGGCGGCCATCTGCTCGAGGTCGGTCTGCGCGAACGTACGCCACACGATCTCCCCCGCCTGCCGGCCGAGGACTCGGGCGACATCGGCGACGGACTCCCGCTCGCCGATCCCAGCCAGGCGGCCGTCGACGAGCATCGAGTGACCGCCGAGCTCGGCGATCCCGGAGGAGAACGAAGCCTGGGTACGCAGCGTCGGCTTGTCGTAGATCGTGGCCACGGTCACCGGGCCGGCGAGCGGCTTGGCGGCGTAGGGGTCCTGCTTCATCGCTGCCGCGAGCGCCAGCACCTCGGCCTGCTCGGCCGGGGTGAGGTCGTCGTCGCGGAGGAAGTGTCTGGTCACTTCGTCCCCTCCGCCGCGTCCAGGATCGCGGGCCAGGCGGCCAGGAGGCTCTCGGCGTCGTCCTCGGTGAGCACCAGCGGCGGCACGATCCGGATCCGCTCGGGCGTGGCGTTGTTGAGGATGAAGCCCGCCTCGAGGGCGGCCGCGGCGACAGCGCCGGAGTCGAGACCGGCGAGGACCACTCCGATGAACAGGCCCTCCCCGTCGACCCGGGCGACCCGCGGGTCGGCGGCGAGGCCGTCGCGGAGCTTCTGGCCGAGCACGGTGACGTGCTCGAGGAGCCCGTCGGCCTCGATGGTGTTGATCACCGCGAGGCCAGCCGCGCAGGCGACCGGGTTGCCACCGAAGGTGGTGCCGTGGTTGCCGGGCTCGAAGAGCGTCGCGGCCCGGCCCAGGCCGATGCAGGCGCCGATCGGGAAGCCGCCACCGAGGCCCTTGGCGAGGGTGACGATGTCGGCGGTGATGCCGGAGGTCTCGTGGGCGAACCAGCGACCCGTGCGGCCGAGGCCGGACTGGATCTCGTCGAGCCAGAGCAGGGCGCCGTGCTCGTCGGCCACGGCCCGCGCCGCCGCCAGGTAGTCGGCGGGCGGCACGATGACGCCGGCCTCGCCCTGGATCGGCTCCAGGATGATCGCCGCGGTCTCGTCGGTGACCGCCGCAGCCAGCGCCTCGGCGTCGCCGTAGGGGACGAAGGTGACCTCGCCCGGCAGCGGCTCGAACGGCGCCCGGTAGGCCTCCTTGGCGGTCAGCGCCAGGGCGCCCATCGAGCGGCCGTGGAAGGCGCCCTGGGCAGCTACGATGTGCTTCCGCCCGGTGCGTCGGGTCAGCTTGAAGCCGGCCTCGTTGGCCTCGGTGCCGGAGTTGGTGAAGAAGACCCGGCCGGTCTCGCCACCGGGGACCCGGGCGAGCAGCGCCTCGGCCAGCTCGACCTGGGGGTGGGAGGTGAAGAAGTTGGAGACGTGGCCGAGGGACTCCATCTGGGAGGTCACCGCGGAGACCAGCGCCGGGTGGGCGTGGCCGAGCGCGTTGACCGCGATGCCGGCCAGCAGGTCGACGTACTCCTTGCCGTCCTCGTCCCACACATGGGCGCCCTCGCCTCGGGTGAGGACCAGCTTGGGAGCGCCGAAGGTGTTCATCATGGCGCCGGCGTAGCGCTCGGACCAAGAAATGGGCTCAGTGGTCGTCATTTGTCGAGCTCCCTTGCCTTGCGGGTCTTCGTGGTGACGCCGGGGAGCACCTGGGTGCCGACCCCCTCGGCGGTGAACAGCTCCAGCAGTACGGCGTGCTCGGCGCGACCGTCGACGACGGTGGCGCGCTTGACGCCGCCCTTGACCGCCTCGAGGCAGGCGCTCATCTTCGGGATCATCCCGCTGGCCAGCTCGGGCAGGATGCCCTCCAGCGCCTCGGGACTGATCTCGCCGATGACCTCCTCGGGGTCGGGCCAGTCGAGGTAGAGACCCTCGACGTCGGTCAGGACCAGCAGCTTCTCGGCCTCGAGCGCGACCGCCAGGGCCGAGGCGGCGCGGTCGGCGTTGACGTTGTATACGGCGCCATCGATGTCGGGCGCGACGCTGGAGACGACCGGGATCCGGCCCGCCTGGATGAGGTCGAGGACCGATTCGGGACGTACGTCGACGACCTCGCCGACCTGGCCGAGGTCGATCTCCTCACCGTCGATGACGGTGCTGGCCGGCTCGGCGGTGAAGAGGCCGGCGTCCTCGCCGGAGAGCCCGACGGCCAGCGGACCGTGCTCGTTGATCAGCCCGACGAGCTCACGCTGGACCTGGCCGACCAGGACCATCCGGACCACGTCCATGGCCTCGGGTGTGGTCACCCGCAGTCCGCCGCGGAACTCCGACTCGATGCCGAGCCGGTCGAGCATGCTCGAGATCTGCGGGCCGCCGCCGTGCACGACGACCGGCTTGAAGCCGGCGAACCGCATGAAGGCGATGTCCTCGGCGAAGGCACGCTTGAGCTTGTCGTCGGTCATGGCGTTGCCGCCGTACTTCACCACGACGATCTTGCCGTGATACTCCTTCAGCCACGGCAGGGCGCCGGCGAGCGTACGCGCCTTGGCGGGGTCGGGGCGTCCGGGCTCGTGGGCCACGGTCTCCAGGTCGATCACGGCGCGACTCCAACCGTCGTCAGGCCCGTGGTCTCCTCGAGACCGAGCGCGAGGTTCATGCACTGGATCGCTCCCCCGGCGGTGCCCTTGGCGAGGTTGTCCTCGGCACCGACGACGACCAGCCGCCCGGCGGCCTCGTCGACGGTCACCTGCAGGTGGACAGCGTTGGAGCCGAGCACGGCCTGCGTCTGGGGCCACTGGCCCTCGGGGAGCAGGTGGACGAAGGGCTCCTCGCCGTACGCCTTCTCGTAGACAGCACGCGCATCGGCCACCGTCACGCCGTCGCCGAGCTTGGCCGAGCAGGTCGCCAGGATGCCGCGCGGCATCGGCACCAGCACCGGTGTGAAGGAGACCGACACCTCGCCGTCGACCAGCGCGGAGAGGTTCTGGACGATCTCGGGGGTGTGCCGGTGGACGCCGCCGACGCCGTAGGCGCTGACGTTGCCCATGACCTCGGCGCCGATCAGGTGCGGCTTGGACGACTTCCCCGCGCCGCTGGTGCCGGTGGCGGCGACCACGACGACCTCGGGCTCGACGATGCCGGCCTCGACCGCCGGAGCGAGGGCCAGGGTGGAGACGGTCGGGAAGCAGCCCGGCACCGCGATCCGGCTGGCCGAGGAGAGTGCGGCCCGCTGCCCGGGAAGCTCAGGGAGCCCGTAGGGCCAGGTGCCGGCGTGGTCGGTGCCGTAGAACTTCGCCCACGTCTCGGCGTCGGCGAGCCGGTAGTCGGCGCCGCAGTCGATCACGACCACGTCGTCGGGAAGGCTTGCCGCGATCGGCCCGGACTCGCCGTGCGGCAGCGCCAGGAAGACGACGTCGTGACCGGCCAGGGTCTCGGCGGTGGTGGGCTCCAGGACTCGGTCGGCGAGCGGGATCAGGTGGGGCTGGAGGCTCCCCAGGGTCTTGCCCGCGCTGGAGGCGGCTGTCAGGGCGCCGATCTCCACCTCGGGGTGGGCCAGCAGCAGCCTGAGCAGCTCACCTCCGGCATATCCACTGGCACCGGCGACGGCGACGCGCTTCTTCGTCATGTGCATGAACATACGTCAGGCTGCATGTATGTCGCAAAACCCGTTCGGAGATTGAGACGTGGGCCTTTAGTGTTCGCTCCATGACAACCCGCCTCACCCCCACCGCCTACCTCGACCACATCCGGTCGGAGTCGGCGCGCTTCCGTGCCGTACTCGCCGACACGGACCCCACCACCCCGGTCCCGACCGCTCCGGAGTGGACCGCCGCCGACCTGCTGTGGCACGTCGGCGGCGTGGTGCAGCACTTCTGGACCTTCATCCTGGAGACCCGGCCCGCCGTGCCTACCGACGAGACGTACACCGAGCCGGAGAAGCCGGCCGAGGCGACGTACGAGCAGCTTCTCGCCCACTTTGACGAGGTCAACGCCCGGTTCATCAAGACCCTCGAGGAGACCGGGCCCGAGGAGCCCGCCTGGACCTGGTCGCGGGAGCAGACCGCCGGCTTCACCTATCGCCGCCAGGCCCACGAGATCCTCATCCACCGCCTCGACGCCGAGCTCACCGCCGGCGCGGTGACACCCCTCGACCCGGCCCTGGCCGCCGACGGGATCGACGAGATCCTCGACGTCTTCTACGGCGGCAAGCCGGAGTGGGCGAGCTTTGCCGGCGGCGGTCAGTACGTACGCGTCGACGCGGTCGACACCGACACCCAGACCTGGATCGAGCTCGGCCTCGTCTCCGGCACTCGCCCCAACGGCGACAGCCTCGAGGACGAGCACGACCTCAGCGTCGTCTCCCCCGGCGACATCCCCGCCGGAACCGAGCCGGACGCCCTGGTCGAGGGCACAGCGGCCGACCTGGACGCCTGGCTCTGGCGCCGGCGCGACGACGAGGGCATCCAGGTCACCGGCGACAAGGACGTCTACGAGCGCTTCCGCGCGTTGACGAACCAGGCGATCACCGACGACGACTAACCTCACGCCCATGATCAAGCACCTGGCGGTCTTTCTCGGCTCCCGCGACGGCAACGACCCGGCGCTCATGGAGACGGCCTACGAGGTCGGCAAAGGGCTCGCCGAGCGCGAGATCGAGCTGGTCTACGGAGCGGGCGGCGGGGGCCTGATGGGCCAGATCTCCCAGGGCGCGATCGACGGCAACGGCAAGGTCTTCGGCGTGATCCCACGGTTCATGGTCGACCGCGAGTGGGGTCGCGTCGAAGGCGCGCCGGGGATGCAGACGGTCGTGGTCGACACCATGCACGAGCGCAAGGCGCTCATGGCCGAGCGCGCCGACGCCTTCCTCGCGCTCCCCGGCGGGATCGGCACCCTCGAGGAGCTCTTCGAGGTCTGGACCTGGCAGACCCTCTCGCTGCACGGCAAGCCGGTCGGCCTGTTCAACATCAACGGCTTCTGGGACCCGCTCGTGGAGATGATGGAGCGCATCGCCGCGGCGGGCTTCCTGCACGGCTCCCCCGCGGAGTCGCTGGTGGTCGGCGACGATCTCGACGACGTCCTCGCCCGCCTCGACGCAGCCCGCTGAAACCAGGCCCGAGAGCTCGTGAAACCACGGTGAAGGCGCCCTGAAACCGGCGCCCCACACCCTGGGAGCATGACAACAACCACCGAACTGGCCGTATCGGCCTCAGGTCTGGTCAAGACCTTCGGAGACTTCACCGCAGTCGACGGGATCGACCTCGAGATCCGCCGCGGAGAGGTCTTCGGCGTGCTCGGCCCCAACGGCGCCGGCAAGACCACCACCTTGAAGATGCTCGCGACCCTGCTCCCGATCGATGCCGGCAAGGCGGAGATCTTCGGGGTCGACGTCAAGGCGCACCCCCACCAGGTGCGTCAGCTCGTCGGCGTGACGGGGCAGTACGCCTCCGTCGACGAGAACCTCACCGCCACCGAGAACCTGGTCCTCTTCGGCCGGCTGCTGGGCATGTCCAGCAAGTCCGCCCGGGCCGCCTCGGAGGAGCTGCTGGAGTCCTTCGGGCTCCAGGAGGCCGCCAAGCGGCAGATCTCGAAGTTCTCCGGCGGCATGCGCCGCCGCCTCGACCTCGCCGCCTCGCTGCTGTCCCGCCCGCCGCTGATCTTCCTCGACGAGCCGACCACCGGCCTGGACCCACGCACCCGGGGCCAGATGTGGGACACCATCCGTACGCTGGTCGCCGGCGGCTCCACCGTCCTGCTGACCACGCAGTACCTCGACGAGGCCGACCAGCTCGCCGACCGGATCGCGGTCATCGACCGCGGCGTCAAGGTCGCCGAAGGCACCTCGGAGCAGCTCAAGACCTCCGTCGGCAACTCCACGCTGCACCTGCGCCTGAGCGACAAGACGCAGGTCGCCACCGCCGCCGCCGTGGTCGAGAAGGTCACCGGCGATCATCCGGTGCTCACTCCCGAAGCGGGCGGCGTCAACGTACCGCTGGCCGATGCCGACCGGGCCGCCGACGTGCTCATCGGCCTTCGCCACGCAGGCATCTCGATCACCACCGCCAACGTGCAGCAGCCGACCCTGGACGAGGTCTTCCTCGCCCTGACCGGTCACGGCACCGAGAGCTCACAAGACTCAGCGCACACCGGCGTCCACACCGACATCAACACCGAGGAGGTGGCCTGAGATGGCTGCACTGATCTCCACGTACGCCGTCGCCGACCGCCCGCTCAAGGCTCGCCCGGGCGTGGGCGAGACGATCGGCCAGACGCTGACCATGGCCCGCCGGGCGTACATCAAGATGATGCGCAACCCCGAGCAGTTCTTCGACGTCACGATCCAGCCGCTGCTGTTCACCGCGATGTTCGCCTACATCTTCGGCGGCGCGATCTCCGGTGACGTGAAGTCGTACCTGCCCACCATCATCACCGGCATCCTGGCCCAGACCGCGCTGACCGCCTCGATGGCGCGCGGCACCCAGCTGCGAGAGGACATGGACAAGGGTGTCTTCGACCGGTTCAAAGCGCTCCCGATCGCCCGGATCGCGCCGCTGGCCGGTCCGGCGGTCGCCGACCTGCTCCGGTACGGGATCGCGGCGACGCTGACCATCGTGGTCGGCCTGCTGATGGGCTACCGGCCCGGTGGCGGCGTCGGCGGGGTGCTCGCCGGCTGGGCGCTGACCATCTTCGCCGGCTGGTCGCTGAGCTGGATCTTCACCTGGCTCGGCACGGTCCTGAAGACCGCGGGCGGGGTGCAGGGCCTGGGCATGATGATCATGTTCCCGCTGACCTTCCTCTCCCCCGCGTTCGTACCGAAGGAGACGATGCCCGACTGGCTGCAGCACTTCGTCGACGTCAACCCGGTCACGCTGGTCATCAACGCCACCCGCGACCTGATGAACGCCGGCGACGTCACCCTGAGCGTCGTGTGGGCGCTCGTCGGCTGTGCCGCGGTCGTCGCGATCTTCGCGCCGCTCTCGGTGTGGAGCTACAGCAAGAAGCTCTGACGGCTCCCGGGTCTCAAGCCAGGCGCGCGATCACGCCGCGGGCCTCGTCCAGCAGGGCGAGCCCGCGGCGTTCGCCGTACTCCTCGCAGACCCGTTCCAGTACGCCCGGCGCGAGCCGGTTCGCGTCGACGACCGCACGCTCCCAGCGCATGTCCAGGAACGAGCGGGAGTAGCCGAACCGGTCGGCCAGCACCACCAGCCGCACCGACTCCTCGCGCGGCAGCGCGTCCCGCAGCAGGCCCCACAGCCCGAGCGCGAGCAGCACCATCCCGGTGACGGGATAGTCCTGAGCCCGGCGCTCCTCGGAGACCAGGCGCGGCGCCTTGCCCATCAGGGCCTCGAAGAGGTCGGAGCCCTCCGGACCCTCACCGTGCCGGGCGCAGGCGACCACGGTGACCGCCTCGGCCGCCACGCGCCACGGCACCAGGTCGGGGTCGTCGGTGAAGCCCGGGAACGGCATCTCGCCCATCGTCTCCACCACCTCGCGGAACAGCGCGAGCCCCTCGCCGACCCGTCCCTGGGCGAGGAGGAGTTGCGCCCGGGCGCCGTGGACGGCGCCCCGGGAGCCGAAGCCGCCGTGGGGCTGCTCGTCGGCGAGCTGGGCGAGGATCTCGGCCGCCTCCTCGAGGCGGCCCTGCTCCACGGCGTACGTCACCAGGATGGCGTTGGTCTGGACGAGGTCGTCGTCGGCACCGAGACGGCGCAGGACCGGGACGGCCTCGCGGGCGTGCTCGGCCGCCTCGCCGAGCCGGCCGAGCTGGGCATAGAGGCCGCTGAGCTGGGCGTGCAGCATCGCCTGCGGCCAGAGTCCGCCGTCGGTGCCGGTCAGACGCAGCGCCTCCCTCCCCGCGGCGACCGCACCCTCGGGGTCGCCGAGGTTCTCCCGCTCGTGGCTGAGGAAGGTGTAGGCCCGAGCGCGTACCTCTTGGTCGGGATCGGTGACCAGGTCGGCCAGCTCGTCCTCCAGCGGCCGCCCGGCCCCGGTGCCGGCTCCGTTTCCAGAGACGGTGGCCGCCATCGCCTGCATGACCTTCAGCATCACCCTGAGCTGTGGGTCCGCGGCCTCGGCGCCGACCCGGTCCAGGATCGTCATCAGCCGCTCGAGGCCGGAGCCACCGGTCACGGCGGCACCGAAGAGCAGCAGGGCCAGGACGAGCCGGGTCTTCTCCAGCAGCTCGGGAGGCGGCTCCCACTCGGCGAGCAGATCGGCGACCGGTCCAGCCAGCATGATCACCCGCTGGTGCTCGCCCGCGATGGTCCAGAAGACACCCATCGCGCAGAAGAGACGGATCACCGACTCGGCCTCGTCGTCGGCCAGGACCTGGCGCAGGATGTCGGCGAGGTTGCTCTCCTCGGCGCGCAGCTCGTCCATGGCGTCGAACTGCTCCGGGGAGTAGATCCGGCCGGCGCTCGCGTCCGCGTAGTCGCGCGCCCACGCGCGCTGCGCCGCCCGGGCCGCGGCGTCCTCTCCGGCGTCGATCAGCTGCATCCGGCCGAACTCGCGGACGGTCTCGAGCATCCGGTAGCGGAAGCCCAGCGGCGCGTCGACGACGGTCAGCAGCGACTGGTCGACGAGCTCCTCGATCGCGGCGAACGTGTCGGCGCCGAGCATCGACTCTGCCGCCGCGAGGGTGAACCCGTCGTGGAAGACCGAGAGCCAGCGCATCGCCCGCCGCTCGCGTTCGGAGAGGAGGTTCCAGGACCAGTCGATGACCGCGACCAGGGTCTGATGGCGATCGGGAGCACTGCGGTCGCCACCGCGCAGCAGCTCGAACCGGTTCTCCAGGCGCCGCGCGATGTCGTCGACCGACATCGCCCGCACCTTCACCGCGGCCAGCTCGATCGCCAGCGGCAGGCCGTCGAGCCGGGTGACGATCTCGTCGACCCGGCCCTCGTCGAGGTGGACCCCGGGCCGCGCGGCGACGGCGCGGCGCCGGAACAGCTCGCTGCCGTCGTACGTCCCCAGCCGGCCGAGCGGGTAGACCCGCTCCGCGCCGATGGCGAGCGGGCTCCGGGAGGTGGTCAGGACGGTGAGGTCGCGCACCGTCGCGACCAGGAAGGCGACCAGGTCGGCGACGGCGGCCACGATGTGCTCGCAGTTGTCGAGAACGAGCAGTGTCGGTACGCCGTCGAGCTGCTGCGCGATCCGCGACCGCACGTCGGCCCGCTGATCGGGAGTGAGCCGGTCGCGGTGGGCGACCGAGTCGCGCACGCCGAGAGCCGAGCCGACCTCGCTGACCAGGTCCTCGGGAGCGGTCACGCCGACCAGCTCGACGAAGTGGACCACCGGTTGCTCGGCGCCGTGGGCGATGACCTGGGCCAAACTGGTCTTTCCGAGTCCGCCGGGGCCGAGGATGGTGACGACCCGCGAGGCCTTCAGCAGGGCGGAGACCTCGGCGGCGTCCTGCTCGCGACCGATCAGCACGTCGGCGTCGTGACGCAGCCCCGAGCGCACCGGGCGGTCGCGCGCGAGCAGCTCGGCATGAACGGCCCGCAGCCGCGGGCTCGGGTCGACGCCGAGCCCGTCGGCCAGCCCGCTCCGGTACGCCTCGAAGCGCTCCAGCGCCGCCGGCACACCGTGCACCGCGGCGACCGCCCGCAGCACCGCCTCGGTGACTTCCTCGTCGGGGTCGAGACGGAGGAGCCGTTCGAGGAGCGGGAGCGCCTCGGCGTACCTCTTCTCGGCGGCCAGCCTCAGCGCCTCCGGACGCAGCGACCAGGCGTCGACGTCGCCGGCCTGGAGGTTGAGGCGGTAGCCCCGCGGCGTACGTTCGATCGCGCTGGATTCGGTAGCCGTCCGGGCCCGGGAGACGACCACCTGGAGCGCCTTCGAGGGGTTGGCCGGAACGTCGTCACGCCCCCAGACCTCCTCGACGAGAGCAGCCTCGGAGGCACCTCGCGGGCCGGCCTCGACCAAGGCACGCAACAGCGCCCGGGTCCGCTCGCCGGCCACCGGCGCGCCCGCCCAGGTGACCTCGTCCAGCACACTCAGCGTCGTCACAGCCGCCATTCTGTCATAGCGATATATCGCGTACGTACGGGATAGATCCCAGCCCCTCCTCGACGCGCCGCCCGCCTGTAACACGTTGTTCGTAGGACTGCTCGCCCCATTAGATAGGGCGAGTAGTCCTACGAACAACGTGTTACCCCGCGTCCCGCCGACCGAGGCGACCAGGCGATCGCCAGAATGGGTCCGTGACCGTCGAACTACGCTCTGACAACGCCGCCTCCGTCTCCCCCGCGATCCTGGAGGCGATGGCCGCCGTGAACTCGGGCTCCGCGCTCGCCTATGGAGGTGACGAGGTCACCGCCATAGGCGAGGCCCGTGTTCGCGAGGTCTTCGAGCACCCGACGGCACGCGTGTTCCCGGTGCTGAGCGGCACCGCGGCCAACGCACTCTCGCTCTCCGCGCTGACCCCGCCCTGGGGCTCGGTGCTGTGCCACGAGACCGCGCACATCCTGAGCAGCGAGGGCGGCGCCACCTCCTACCTGAGCGGCGGCGCGGTGATGACGGGCCTCACCGGCGAGGGCTACAAGATGGCGCCGGAGGCGCTGCAGGCCCACCTGGACGGCGTACGTTGGGGCGACCCGCACCACTCCCAGCCGACCGTCCTCTCGCTGACCTCACCGTCCGACTACGGCACGGTCTACTCCGTCGCGGAGATCTCCGAGCTCACCGGGATCGCCAAGACCCGCGACCTGCGGGTGCACCTGGACGGCGCTCGGTTCGCGAACGCCGTCGTGGCCACCGGCGCCGCGCCGGCGGACCTCACCTGGCGGGCGGGCGTCGACGTACTTTCCCTGGGCGCGACCAAGAACGGCGCCCTCTCGGCCGAGGCGATCGTCTGCTTCAGCGACGCTCCCGCCGACGAGCTCGTCTACCGCACCAAGCGCAGCGGCCACGTCACCTCCAAGATGCGCTACCAGTCGGCACAGCTGCTGGCCTACCTCACCGACGACCTCTGGCTCCACAACGCCCGCAACGCCAACGAGCGGATGGCCGAGCTCGCCGCCGGCCTGGAGAAGGCAGGCGTACGCATCACCAACTCCGTCGACGCCAACCTCGCCTGGGTGGATCTCCCCGAGGAGACGGCGGACCGCCTGGAGGCGGCCGGGGTGCTCTTCCACCGGCTCGGAGGCCAGGTCCGGTTCGTGACGTCGTGGCAGACCACGAGCGAGGACGTCCGCACCGTCCTGAGCCACCTCGAGGTGGGCGGCGCGAGCTGAGACATGGCCGACAGGCCACATCTGGGAATCCAGGGGGTGAACTCGGTAACCTCACCCGCCTATGTCTCACGACCTCCAGGTCCCCCACCTCGCCCCCAGCACGACCGTTTCGAACCAGCCTGCCTCCGTGCCGGCGAAACGGCTACGTGGCGACGTCCAGGGGCTACGCGCCGTCGCCATCCTCACCGTCCTAGCCGCCCACGCGGGAGTCTCCTGGTTCGCCGGCGGGTTCGTCGGCGTCGACGTCTTCTTCGTCATCTCGGGCTTCCTGATCACTCAGCAGCTCGTCGGAGAGCTCGGCCGGACCGGCCGGATATCGCTGCGACGCTTCTACGCGCGCCGGGCGCGGCGCATCCTCCCGGCTGCCACCCTCACCCTCGCGGCCACCGTGGTCGCCGCGGTGGTGCTCCTGGGACCGGCGCAGGTCGCCCCGCTCGCCGTCGATGCGGTCTGGGCCTCGGCGTTCGCCGCCAACATCCGGATGGCCATCGCCGGGACCGACTACTTCCAGGCCGAGCTGCCGCCCTCCCCGGTCCAGCACTTCTGGTCGCTGGCGGTCGAGGAGCAGTTCTACCTGGTCTGGCCGCTCGTCGCGCTGATCTGCATCGTCCTGGCGAGCAGGATCGGCGGCTCCCGGGGCGGCGGCGAGCGTGACGTCCAGCAGGGCTCGGCACGGGCTCGCCGGTTCCTCCTCGCCGCGATCGCGCTGATCACCCTCGCGAGCTTCGTCTGGTCGATCGTCCACACGCCGGGCGAGGCGACCGCGGCGTATTTCTCCTCGCTCACCCGCGCCTGGGAGCTCGGGATCGGCGCGGCGCTGGCGATCCTGGTCACCAGCGGCCGGGTGATGCAGCGGCTCGGGGGCGTACGCCTGGTCCGCGAGATCCTCGTCCTGGGCGGGCTGATCGCGATCGTCTGGGCCTGCCTGGCCTACGACGAGTCCACCCCGTTCCCCGGCTACCACGCCGCGCTCCCGGTGCTCGGCTCCGCGGCCATCATCCTCGCCGGTGCCCTTCCCTCGGGCGAGACGACGATCGGCGCCCGACTGCTGTCGGTGGCGCCGATGCGGGCGATCGGTGACTGGTCCTTCTCGCTCTACCTGTGGCACTGGCCGCTCCTGGTGCTACCCGAGATCGTCCTCCAGCGTGAGCTCACCTGGCCCGAGCGCGGCCTGGCCGTCGCGGGCGCGTTCGTGCTGGCGTACGTCTCCTTCCGGCTCGTCGAGGCGCCGTTCCGCGAAGGTGCGATCTGGCGGCCGACCCGGCGCGCGCTGACCTTCTACCCGGTCAGCATCGCGCTCGTGGCGGCCATCGCGTTCGGTGGCACCGCCTACGCCGACTACGAGGCCACCCGCGGCGACTTCCAGCCGGCGATCACCCTGGCCGACGCACCCGCGGCCGATCCGTCGCTGGACAAGCAGGAGGCGCTGGTGCGGGCGTCGGTGCTCGCGGCGCGCGAGGACACGCCGGTCCCGACCGAGCTGCGTCCTGCGCTCACCGAGCTCGACTCCCTCAAGCCGAGCCGGACCAGGTGCGACTACACCGACGACTCCGAGCGCGACCTATGCGTCGACGGCGACCCCGACGGGAAGAAGACGATGGTGGTCTTCGGGAACTCCCACGCCCTGCACTGGGTCCCGACGCTGAACGACATCGCGAAGAAGCACGGCTTCCGAACCTACTTCCTGGTCAAGAACCGCTGCGTGTCAGCCTCGATCACCACCGACCGCGGCAGCGAGAAGGACCCCTACACCGAGTGCGACGACTTCAACCGCTGGGCCTTCAAGCAGTACCGCCGCCTCGACCCCGACCTGACCGTCGTCTCCACCGCCCCGCCGATCCAGGGCGTCTTCGACGAGGACGGCAACTGGGTCGGTGAGAGCCGCAAGATCGACGAGCTCATGCATCCGGCCTACACCGACTTCCTTCGCCGCGTGGACAAGCACACGAGGCGTACGGTGCTGATCCGCGACATCCAGGGCTTCGACGCCAACGCCGGCACCTGCCTGTCCCGGCCCGGCGCCACGCTGGGTGACTGCCTGATGGGTGCGGTGGAGTCGCGGGAGCGGTCGATCGACGTGCAGGTCCGGGCGGCCGAGGAGGTCGGTGTCGACGTCGCCGACATGAGCTCCTACTTCTGCTGGGACGGGTCCTGCCCTGCTGTCGTCGGCGACACCATCACCCACTACGACGGCACCCACATGTCGCGCCAGTACGCACCCCAGCTCGCCGAGCCGCTGGCCCGCGAGCTGGACATCCGCGGCCGAGGATAGCGACCGTACGCAGCAGGGAGGGCCGCTCGCATCACGCGAGCGGCCCTCCCCGTTCTGGTCAGATCCTCAGCGCTGGACGGCGCCGGTGAGCTCGGCCGCCCTGGCGACCGCCGCATCGCGTGCGGCCGCGGTCTCCTCGGCCTTCAGCGTGCGGTCGGGAGCGCGGAAGCGCAGCGCGAAGGCCAGCGACTTCTTGCCCTCGCCGACCTGGTCGCCCTCGTAGACGTCGAAGAGCCGCACCGTCTCCAGCAGTGGCCCGGCACCCTCACGCAGCGCCGCCTCCACGGCGGCCACAGTGACGTCGACCGGCACGGTCAGCGCGACGTCCTCCTTCGCGATCGGCATGGTCGAGAAGACCGGGCCGGCGGCGGTGGCGGGCACCTTCGAGATCAGGAAGTCGAGGTCGATCTCGACCGCTGCCGAACGGGCCGGCAGCCCGAACGCCTTGCACACGTTGGGGTGCAGCTCGCCGGCGTGGCCGAACTCGACACCGTCGACGGAGACGACCGCACAGCGACCCGGGTGCCACGGCGCCCGCGAGGCCGAGGCGACCTCGACCGGGACTCCGAGCTCGGTGCCCAGGCGGCGTACGACGTCGATGGCGTCGGCCCACGATGCCGTCTCGGCGGCGCCCCACCAGCCACCCCGCGTACGCTCCCCGGCGAGCACGACGGCGAGATGCAGGGGCTGGCGCGGGATCGCGGCGAGGAGCTTCTCGAGCTCCTCCTCGGTCGGGCGCCGGTCTACGCCATAGATCGGCGCGGCCTGGTCGACCGGAAAGGCGACGGTCGCGGTCTCGAAGAGGGAGACCCCGTCCTGACCCCGGGAGACGTTGCGGGCTGCGACCTTGAGCAGGCCCGGGAGCAGCGTCGTGGTGTAGCCGGGCTCCTCGCTGCTGAGCGGGTTGGCCAGCTTGACGGTGTGCCTCAGCACGTCGTCGGCGGGCAGCCCGAGGCGATCGAAGTCGGCCTCGCCGACGAACGGGAAGTCGACGACCTCGACCAGCCCGGCGCCGGCCAGGGCACGCCCGATCCGGCGGCGCAGCTGCTGCGCGCGGGTGAGACCGCCACCGGTCGCCCGGCGCGGCAGCACCGAGGGGACCTTGTCGTAGCCGACGATGCGGGCGACCTCCTCGACGAGGTCGTAGGGGTCGGTGAGATCGACGCGGTAGCTCGGGATGGTCGCACGCAGCGAGTCACCCGACACGGCGACCCGCGCCCCGATCAGCTCGAGCGACTTCACCACCGTCGCCTCGTCGATGTCGAGCCCGATGATCCGGGCCGGCAGGTCGACCGGGATCGTGATCGTCCGGAACGGCTCGCGCGTCTCGGGCGAGGCCCCCGGCCCGACCTCGGAGACACCGACGGCCTGGCCGCCACCGTGCTCGACGAGCAGCTCGACGACGCGCTGGGCCGCGGCGGGCGGCAGCAGCGGGTCGACGCCGCGCTCGAAGCGCTTGGACGCCTCCGAGGGAAGCTTGTGGCGCTTCTGGGAGCGGAAGACGGTGGTCGGGTCGAAGTGCGCGGCCTCGACCACGATGTCCGTGGTCGACTCCGAGATCTCCGTGGACGCTCCGCCCATGACACCGGCGATGCCGATCGGGCCGGAGTCGTCGGTGATCAGCAGGTCCTCCTCGGAGAGCACCCGGACCACGTCGTCGAGCGTGGTGATCTTCTCGCCCTCGCTCGCGCGTCGCACCACGATGTCGCCGGACAGCTTGGCCCGGTCGTAGCAGTGCGTCGGCTGGCCGAGCTCCATCATCACGTAGTTGGAGACGTCGACGGCCAGCGAGATGGAGCGTACGCCGGTGGCCTCGAGCCGCTTCTTGATGAACTCCGGCGTCGGCGCGGCCGGGTCGAACCCGGTGATCACGCGGGTGACGAAGAAGTCGCAGCCGTCGTCCTCGAGCCGGACCGGGTAGCCCGAGCCGTCGGCGACGGGGTAGTCGACCTGCGCCGGGTCGTGGAACGGTACGTCGAAGCCGAGCGCCGCGTCCCGAGCGATGCCGCGCATCGACAGGGCGTAGGCACGGTCCGGGTTGATCTCGAACTCGATGATCTCCTCGCCGAGCCCGAGCACCTCGCGCGCGTCGGTCCCGGGCGCGGGAGCGTCGGCCGGCAGCACGATGATGCCGTCGGCCTCCTCCCCCAGCCCGAGCTCGCGCGCGGAACAGATCATTCCGGCCGACATGTGACCGTAGGTCTTGCGGGCCGAGATCTGGAAGTTGCCCGGCAGCACGCCGCCGGGCAGGATCACGACGACCTTGTCGCCCGGCTTGAAGTTGTGCGCGCCGCAGACGATGCCCTGCGGCTCACCGGTGCCGTTGGCGTCACCGACGTCGACGGTGCACCAGTTGATCGTCTTGCCGTTCTTCTGCGGCTCGGGCTCCTGGGTGAGCACCTGGCCCACCACGAGCGGGCCCTCGATGCCGGCGCCGGAGGTCTCGATCGCCTCCAGCTTGAGGCCGAGCGCGGTCAGCCGGTCGGTGATCTCCTCGATGCCGAGATCGGCCGGCAGGTCGACGTACTCCTTGATCCAGGAGAGGGGGGCCTTCACAGTTCACTCCCGAATGCAGTAGTAAGCCGGACGTCACCCTCGAAGAGGGTGCGCAGGTCGGACAGGCCGGTGCGGAACATCAGGGTGCGGTCGATGCCCATGCCGAACGCGAAGCCGCTGTACTTCTCCGGGTCGACACCGCAGGCGACCAGGACGCGCGGGTTCACGATCCCGCAGCCGCCCCACTCGATCCAGCCCTCGCCCTTGCAGGTGCGGCAGGTGACGAGCTGACCGTCTCCGGCGTCGACGACCTGTGCGCCACGGCAGACGAAGCAGGTCAGGTCGACCTCCGCCGAGGGCTCGGTGAAGGGGAAGTACGACGGCCGGAACCGGGTCACGATGCCCTCGCCGAACATCTGGGTGGCGAAGTGGTCCAGGGTGCCCTTCAGGTTCGCCATCGAGATGCCCTCGTCGATGGCGAGGCCCTCGACCTGGTGGAACATCGGCGAGTGGGTCGCGTCGTACTCGTCGGTGCGGAAGACGCGTCCGGGGCAGACCACGTAGATCGGCGCCTCGCGGGTCAGCATGGTGCGCGCCTGGACCGGGCTGGTGTGGGTCCGGAGAACGACGTGGTTCTCGGCGGGCTCGGTCCAGAACGTGTCCTGCATGGTGCGGGCCGGGTGGTCCGGACCCAGGTTGAGAGCGTCGAAGTTGAGCCACTCCGCCTCGATGAGCGGGCCCTCGGCGACCTCCCAGCCCATCGCCACGAAGATGTCGGCGATGTACTCGGCGCCGGTGGTGAGCGGGTGCCGCCCACCAGCGGGGAGCCGGTCGGTCGGGAGCGTCACATCGACGGTCTCCTCGACCAGCATCCGCGCCTCGTGCTCGGCCTCGAGCACCTTCTGCCGCGCCGCGAGCGCCTGGTTGACCGCGCCGCGCGCCTTGCCGACGCGCTGGCCGGCATCCTTGCGCGCCGCCGGCGGCAGCGCGCCGATCTCACGGTTGGCCAGGGCCAGCGGCGAACGGTCGCCGGCGTGGTCGAGCCGTGTCTGCTTGAGCTCCTCGAGACTGGTCGCGGCGTCGATGGCCTTGAGCGCGGCGTCGCGCGCGGCCTCGACCTCCTCAGCCTTCAAGGGGGTGACCTCTACCGGGTCATAGTCGGTGTTGGGACCGGACATCACTGGCTTTCGTCGCATCGAGTGTGTGAGCGACAGTCTAGGAACCTCGCAGGCCCCCGCGCGAACCGGACATCCCCTGGACGCCAGGCGTCACCGACAGTCGGCCACAGGCGACTCATTGTTAAGGACTTGTGGTCCCTTGTATCCATACCTTTACTGTGGCGATAGTAAAGGCATGACCCGAGTCGACGGTCCGGCCAGCGACCTCCTGCTCAAGGCAGGTCGCTTCTTCACCAGATGGGACGAGACCGACGACGGTCGCGCGGTCTTCCGCAAGGGCGGTCGAGCCGGTGACGTC
This sequence comes from Nocardioides sp. NPDC006303, assembly GCF_040613175.1. Taxonomy (NCBI): domain Bacteria; kingdom Bacillati; phylum Actinomycetota; class Actinomycetes; order Propionibacteriales; family Nocardioidaceae; genus Nocardioides; species Nocardioides sp. NPDC006303. The sequence continues at coordinate 51,826 of NZ_JBEXRR010000005.1, read as the reverse complement.
TTCTATCGGGACCGATGGAGCCACGACAAGGTGGTCAGGTCCACCCACGGGGTGAACTGCACCGGGTCGTGCTCGTGGAAGGTCTACGTCAAGGACGGCATCATCACCTGGGAGACCCAGCAGACCGACTATCCCTCTGTCGGGCCCGACAGGCCGGAGTACGAACCCCGTGGCTGCCCTCGCGGCGCCGCCTTCTCCTGGTACACCTACTCCCCGACCCGGGTCAGGTACCCCTACGTCCGCGGTGTCCTCCTCGATCTCTACCGCGAGGCCAAGCAGCGCACCGGGGGCGACCCGGTGGAAGCCTGGGCCGACATCCAGGCCGACCCCGAGCGCCGGCGCCGTTACCAGCAGGCTCGGGGCAAGGGCGGCCTGGTACGCGCCAGCTGGGACGAGGCGCTCGAGATCGCCGCGGCCGCGCAGGTGCACACCATCAAGTCCCACGGCCCCGACCGCAACATCGGCTTCTCCCCGATCCCGGCGATGTCGATGGTCTCCCACTGCGTCGGCACCCGCTACACCCAGCTCATCGGCGGCGTGATGACCAGCTTCTACGACTGGTACGCCGACCTACCCGTCGCCTCGCCGCAGGTCTTCGGTGACCAGACCGATGTGCCGGAGTCCGGTGACTGGTGGGACTCGACCTACCTGATGATGTGGGGTTCCAACGTCCCGGTCACCCGCACCCCGGACGCCCACTGGATGGCCGAGGTCCGCTACCGCGGCACCAAGGTCGTCACGGTCAGTCCCGACTTCGCCGACAACACCAAGTTCGCCGACGAGTGGCTGCCCGCCCAGGCCGGCACCGACGCCGCGCTCGCGATGGCCATGGGCCACGTGGTCCTACGCGAGTTCTTCGTCGAGAAGCAGACCCCGTTCTTCGAGGACTACGTCCGCACCTACACCGACCTCCCCCATCTGGTCCGCCTGGAGGAGAAGGACGGCGCCTACGTCCCGGGCAAGTTCCTCACCGCCGCCGACCTCGATCCCCTCGGCGCCGAACACGGCCCGCCCGAGGAGCGCTGGAAGACGGTGCTCATCGACGAGAACACCGGCCAGCCGGTCATCCCGAACGGCTCGATGGGCTTCCGCTACGCCGACTCCGGGCTGGGCAGATGGAACCTCGACGTCGACGGCGTACGACCCCAGCTGACCCTCCACGGGGACGGCGGGGCCGTCGAGGTGCTGCTGCCGGCGTTCACCAGCGCCGACGGCACCGGTGAGGTGCTGCGCCGCGGCGTACCCACGACCCGGGTCGGCGGCCACCTGGTGACGACCGTGTTCGATCTGATCCTGGCGCAGTACGCGGTCCGGCGAGAGGGGCTGCCGGGCAGGTGGCCGTCGGGCTACGAGGACGCGAGCGTTCCCTACACCCCGGCCTGGCAGGCAGAGATCACCTCGGTTCCGGCCGAGGCGTGCATCCGGATCGCGCGCGAGTTCGCCGCCAACTCCGAGGAGTCCCAGGGCCGGTCGATGATCATCTTGGGGGCCGGCGTGTGCCAGTGGTTCCACGGCGACACGATCTACCGCGCGATCCTCTCCCTGCTGATCCTGACCGGCTGCATGGGACGCAACGGCGGCGGCTGGGCACACTACGTCGGGCAGGAGAAGTGCCGTCCGATCACCGGCTGGATCTCGCTGGCCAACGGACTCGACTGGTCCCGGCCGCCGCGGACGATGACCGGCACCTCGTTCTGGTACATGCACACCGGCCAGTGGCGCACCGACGGCTACAGCGCCGACTCGTTGGCCTCGCCGCTGGCCGCAGGACACCTGCGCGGGCACACGGCCGACGTGATCGCCGCCTCGGCCGCAAAGGGCTGGATGCCCTTCTACCCACAGTTCGACCGCAACTCGCTCGACGTGGCGGACGAGGCGGCGAAGGCGGTCGCCGCCGGCTACGCCGACGACGCGGCCCACTACGTCTCGACCGCTCTGGCCGACGGCACCCTCGAGCCGGCCATCGCCGACATCGACGCCCCCAGCGCCTGGCCGCGGACCCTGGTGCTGTGGCGCTCCAATCTGCTCGGCTCCTCGGCGAAGGGTAACGAGTACTTCCTGCGTACGCTGCTGGGAACGCATCACAACGTGCTCGGCTCGGAGAACCCGAACACCCCGCGTCCGAGCAGCGTGAGGTGGCACGACCGGCAACCCGAGGGAAAGCTCGACCTGCTGGTCTCGGCCGACTTCCGGATGACGTCTACGACACTGCTCTCCGACGTCGTCCTGCCGGCGGCGACGTGGTACGAGAAGCACGATCTCTCCTCCACCGACATGCACCCGTTCGTGCACGCCTTCACTCCAGCGATCGACCCGCCGTGGGAGGCGCGAACCGACTTCGATCTCTTCCACGGGCTGGCCGAGAAGCTGTCCGGGCTGTCGAGGAAGCATCTCGGCACCCGCAAGGACATCGTCAGCGTCCCGGTCCAGCACGACACCCCGGGCGAGACGCCGGCCGACCCGGACGACACCAGAGCGGTGATCGCCGTGGTGGAGCGGGACTACACCGCCATCGCCGACAAGCTCGCCTCGGTCGGGCCGCTGGCCGACACCCTCGGGTTCACGGTAAAGAACATCACCTACCGCCTCGAGGAGCAGACCGCGAAGCTGGCCAGGCAGACCGGCGTGATGCCGAGCGGTCCCGCCGAGGGACGCCCGGCGATCGACACCGACGAGAAGATGGCCGAGGCGATCTTGCTCTTCTCCGGCACCACCAATGGCGAGCTCGCCGTCCAGGGTTTCAAGACCCTCGAACGACGCGTGGGCAAGCCACTCGCCGACCTCGCCGAGGGCTCGGAGGAGAAGCGGATCACCTTCGCCCAGACGCAGTCGGCGCCGGTGCCGGTGATCACCTCCCCGGAGTGGTCCGGCTCGGAGACCGGCGGGCGCCGCTACGCGCCGTTCACGGTCAACATCGAGCGCCTCAAGCCGTTCCACACGCTCACCGGGCGGATGCACTTCTACCTCGACCACGACTGGCTCAGCGACATCGGCGAGGCGATGCCGATCTACCGCCCGCCTGCGGACATGCATCGTCTCTTCGGCGAGCCCCGGATCGGCCCGGACGGCTCGGCGCAGGTCACCGTCCGCTATCTCACGCCCCACTCGAAGTGGTCGATCCACTCCGAGTACCAGGACAACCTCTTCATGCTGTCCCTCTCCCGCGGCGGTCCCACCGTCTGGATGTCACCACAGGACGCGGAGGCGATCGACGTACGCGACAACGACTGGGTCGAGGCCACCAACGCCAACGGCGTCGTGGTCGCCCGAGCAGTCGTCTCCCACCGGATGCCGGAGGGCGTGGTCTATATGCACCACGCCCAGGACCGCACCATCGACGTACCCAAGTCGGAGGCCACCGGCAGGCGCGGTGGCATCCACAACTCGGCCACCCGGTTGCTGGTCAAGCCCAGCCACCTCATCGGCGGCTGCGCACAGCTGTCCTACGCGTTCAACTACCTCGGCCCGACCGGTAACCAGCGAGACATGGTTGCCACCGTCCGCAAGCGCTCCCAGAAGGTGGACTACTGACATGCGCGTGATGGCACAGATGGCGATGGTCATGAACCTGGACAAGTGCATCGGGTGTCACACCTGCTCGGTGACCTGCAAGCAGGCCTGGACCAACCGGGCCGGCACCGAGTACGTCTGGTTCAACAACGTCGAGACCCGTCCCGGCCAGGGCTACCCCCGGCGCTACGAGGACCAGGAGAAGTGGCGCGGCGGCTGGACGTTGGACAAGAAGGGCAACCTCCGTCTCAAGGCAGGCGGCCGCGTGAAGAAGCTGCTCACGATCTTCTCCAGCCCTGTTCAGCCCGAGCTGGCGGACTACTATGAGCCCTGGACCTACGACTACCAGACGCTCATCGACGCGCCGCTCGGCGACGACTTCCCGGTGGCCCGCCCCAAGAGCCTGATCACCGGCGAGGACACCCGGATCACCTGGTCGGCCAACTGGGACGACAACCTCGGCGGCTCGATGGAGCACGGCCACCTCGATCCGATCGTGCAGAAGATCCGCGAGGAGTCGAACACCAGGATCAAGTACGAGCTCGAGCAGACCTTCATGTTCTACCTGCCGCGGATCTGCGAGCACTGCCTCAACCCCTCGTGCATGGCCTCGTGCCCCTCGGGCGCGATCTACAAGCGCGAGGAGGACGGGATCGTCCTCGTCGACCAGGACCGCTGCCGCGGCTGGCGTCAGTGCGTCACGGGGTGTCCGTACAAGAAGATCTACTTCAACCATCGCTCCGGCAAGGCCGAGAAGTGCACGCTGTGCTACCCGCGCGTCGAGGTCGGGCTGCCGACGGTGTGCGCGGAGACGTGCGTGGGCCGGCTGCGCTACCTCGGTCTGGTGCTCTACGACGCCGACGCGGTGACGGAGGCTGCTTCGACGCAGTCCGAGGAGGACCTGTACGCCGCCCAGCTCAACGTCATCCTCGACCCCAAGGACCCGGACGTCATCGCCGCGGCGAGGAAGCAGGACATACCCGAGGACTGGCTCGACGCGGCGCGCCGCTCGCCGACGTACGCGCTGATCAAGGACTACAAGGTCGCGCTGCCGCTGCATCCGGAGTATCGGACGATGCCGATGGTCTGGTACGTCCCGCCGCTCTCCCCCGTCGTCGACCTCCTCAAGGAGCAGGGCCACGACGCCGAGGCCGCCCCCAACCTCTTCGGCGCCATCGACTCGCTCCGCATTCCGGTGGAGTATCTCGCCGAGCTGTTCACCGCCGGTGACACCACCGAGGTCGACCTGGTGCTCAAGAAGCTCGCCGCGATGCGCGCCTACATGCGCGACGTCACGCTCGGGCGCGATCCGGACGGCTCCATCCCGGCCGCGGTCGGCATGTCGGAGGAGGAGATCTACAACATGTACCGCCTCCTCGGCATCGCGAAGTACGAGGAGCGCTACGTCATCCCCACCGCCCATGCCGAGCAGGCCCACGACCTCGAGGAGATGGGCTGCTCGCTGGAGTACGACGACGGTCCGGGCATGACTGGGCCCGGTCTGGTGGGGTCCGGGCCGATGGGCGAGGCCAGCGGCCGTCCGGTGCCGATGGCCGTGGAGAACTACCACGCGCTCAAGCAGCGCCAGACCACCGACTCGGCCGCCTCCGACGAGACCCTGCGCGGCCGGGTCAACCTGCTCAACTGGGACGGCAACGGCACCCCGGAAGGCCTCTTCCCCGACAAGCACAGTTCCGAGCGTGAGGAGGAGCGGTCATGAAGCGGCGTACGACCGACTGGCGCGTCGTCCACCAGGTCGCCGCCTGGTGCCTCGGCTACCCCGACGACGAGCTGATCGCGAAACTGCCCCTGCTGCGCAGCGCGCTCGACGAGCAGCCGGCCTCAGAGCCGGTGAAGCTGCTGCGCGGCTTCGTGGACACCCTGGCCCGCCAGGACCCGCACGCTCTGCAACACGTCTACGTCGAGCTCTTCGACCTGCACCGCCAGCAGACACTGCACCTGTCCTACTGGCGTGACGGCGACACCCGCCGCCGTGGTGAGTCGCTGGCCGACTTCAAGTCGCGCTATCGCGACGGCACCACGAAGGGCGACGGCTGGGTGGTCGACACCGGCGGCGAGCTGCCCGACCACCTGCCGATGGTGCTGGAGTACGCCGCTCTGGCCGACCCCGAGGGCGGCCGCCGACTGCTCATCGAGAACCGCTCTGCGCTCGAGCTGATCCGGCTCGCCCTGGTCGACCGCGGCTCCGCCTACGCCGACGTGCTCGCGGCCGTCTGCGCCACGCTGCCGGGACCCTCGGCCAAGGACAAGCAGGAGGCCCTCGCGATGGCCCACGCCGGACCACCCGCCGAGTCGGTCGGCCTGGAGATGCTGCCCTTCCCCAAGGCCGGACCGGTCTCGGCCGCCACCATGATGGGAGCCCGCTGATGGACGTGCTCCTGTGGGGCGTACTCCCCTATGTCGCCATCGCCGTCCTCGGCGTCGGCACCTGGTGGCGCTACCGCTACGACAAGTTCGGCTGGACGACACGCTCCTCCCAGCTCTACGAGTCACGGCTGCTGCGGATCGGCTCGCCGCTGTTCCACTTCGGCATCCTGGTCGTCATCGTCGGCCACGCCGCCGGACTGCTCATTCCCGCCTCGTGGACCGAGGCGATGGGCATCTCCGATGGCGTCTACCACGGCAACGCGCTCTTCTGGGGTCTGATCGCCGGTGCCTGCACGTTGGCCGGCCTGGTCCTCCTCGTCTATCGGCGGCGTACGACCGGACCGGTCTTCATGGCCACCACCAAGAACGACAAGATCATGTACGTCGTGCTGGTGGCCGCGATCGTCCTGGGCCTGTGGACCACGGTGGTCGCCCTCGCCGAGGGACATCAGGCGCACGACTACCGCGAGACGGTCTCGCCCTGGTTCCGCTCGCTGTTCGTTCTGCAGCCCGACGTCGCCGCGATGGCCGCCGCGCCCGTCCAGTTCCACGTCCACGTGCTCGTCGGCCTGCTGCTGTTCACCATCTGGCCGTTCACCCGGCTGGTGCACGCCTTCACCGCACCGGTGCACTACCTGTTCCGTCCCTACATCGTCTACCGAAGCCGCGACGCGGGCCGCCAACCCAGCTCACGACCCGACCAACCGGGCTGGTCCCCCGTCGGCACCGCCGACCGAGACCGAGGACGTCTCCGATGAGCGAGCGGATGAAGAACCTCGTGCTTGCGACCTGGGCGTTCACCATCACCTTCTGGGCCTGGAACATGATCGGCCCGCTGGGCATCCGCTATGCCGACGAGCTCGGCCTCGACTCGACCGAGAAGTCGGTGCTGGTCGCCCTACCTGTGCTCGTCGGGTCGCTGGGGCGGATCCCGGCGGGTGCGCTCACCGACCGGTTCGGCGCTCGGCTGATGTTCCCGGCACTCACCGTGCTCACCATCCCCGCCGTGCTGCTGGTCGCGTTCGCCGGCAGCCAGAACTCCTATGGCCTGCTGCTGGTGTTCGGCTTCTTCCTCGGCGTCGCGGGCACGACCTTCGCGGTCGGTATCCCTTTCCTCAACGCCTGGTTCCCGCCCGAGCGTCGCGGGTTCGCGACCGGTGTGTTCGGCGCCGGGATGGGCGGAACAGCGCTGTCGGCGTACTTCACCTCCCGGTTCGTCACCTGGTTCGGGTACGTCACGACGCACGTCATCATCGCGGCCGCGCTGGCCGTCACGGCCGTGGTCGTCTGGCTATTCCTGCGTGACTCCGCGACGTGGAAGCCGCAGCGCGATCCGTTCATCCCCAAGATCCTCGGAGCCGCCCGACTGCCGATCACCTGGGAGATGGCCTTCCTGTATGCCGCCTGCTTCGGCGGCTTCGTCGCGTTCTCCACCTACCTGCCGACGTACCTCCACGACGTCTATGCCTTCGGTCTCGCCGAGGCAGGCACCCGTACCGCCGGCTTCGCGGTCGCCGCCGTCCTCTGCCGCCCGCTCGGTGGCATCCTCGCCGACCGGATCGGGCCGCGGAAGGTGCTGTTCATCTCGTTCCTCGGCGCCCTGGTGATGGCCGCCATCCTCGCGACGCGGCCTTCTCTCGAGTGGCGCGCCGGGCTGTCGTTCGTGCTGATCGCCGCCTTCATGGGTCTCGGCAGCGGCGCGGTCTTCACCTGGGTCGCGCAGCTGACTCCACCGGACAGGGTCGGTTCGGTGACCGGCATCGTCGGCGCCGCGGGCGGCCTGGGCGGCTTCTTCCCGCCGTTGGTGATGGGGGCGACGTACAACGAGGTTCAGCACAGCTACACCACCGGTCTCATCCTGCTCGCCGTGGTGACCGGCCTGGCACTGATCCTCACCGAGTTCCTGATCGTCCCGAGGCGCACGCCCGAATAACGGGACCGGGAAGAGCATCCCCCGAGTCATTAGGTTAGCCTCACCTCATGCCTCCTGCCCTTTCCGGTCATGAACTCGTGCTCGGCTACGCCCGTGCCACCGTGGTCCATGGCGTCTCGATCGGTCTCGAGTCGGGTCGGGTGACCGCGCTGATCGGGCCGAACGGCTCGGGGAAGTCGACCGTGCTGCGCTCGCTGGCGCGGCTGCACCGGGTGACCTCGGGGTCGGTGCAGCTCGAGGGTGCCGACAGCGCGCCGCTGAACGCACGCGCGTTCGCGCGCAAGGTCACGCTGCTCTCCCAGTCCCGCCCGCACCCCTCCGGCCTGACCGTCCGCGACGTCGTCGGGTTCGGGCGCCACCCCCACCGCCGGCGGTTCGCCGCCCTGACGGAGGAGGACCTGGAGAGCATCGACCGGGCGATGGAGCTCACCGGGACCGCCACGATGGCGGACCGGGCCGTCGACCAGCTCTCCGGTGGCGAGCTGCAGCGCGTCTGGCTGGCCAGCTGCCTGGCCCAGGACACCGGCGTGCTGCTCCTCGACGAGCCCACCAACCATCTCGACCTGCGCTACCAGGTCGAGATCCTTGACCTGGTCCGCGATCTCGCGGACCACCACGGGACGGCCATCGGCGTCGTCCTGCACGACCTGAACCAGACCGCCGCAGTGGCGGACAAGGTCGTACTGCTGCACCACGGCGATGTGCACGCCGCCGGCGAACCCGCTGACGTGCTCACCGCCGAACACCTCTCTGAGGTGTACGGGCTCCCGATCGAGGTGACCTCCGATCTGGAGTCCGGGCGCGTCCGGGTCGAGCCACGCGGCAGGCATCACGCCCGGCTCTGACGCCGGCGGACACGAAGAGGAAAGACGATGTTTCGACGTACGACCACTGCTGCCCTGACAGCGGCCGGCGCCTTGATGCTGGCCGCCTGCGGACAGACGACGACCGCTGCCGAGTCCGGTGAGCCCGAGAAGAAGGCCTCCGCCGGCTGCGAGGGCGTCGCGACCTCCAGCGGCCCGGTCAGCCTCACCGACTCCTTCGGCAACAAGGTCGAGCTCGACAAGCCCGCCGAGCGGGTCGCGGTCCTGGAGTGGCAGCAGACCGAGGACCTGCTCAGCCTGTGCGTGGACCCGGTCGCGGTCGCCGACGGCAAGGGCTTCCGTACCTGGGACACCGCGGAGGAGCTCCCCGAGAGCGCCACCGAGGTCGGCACCCGGGGCGAGCCGAACCTGGAGACGCTGTTCGGCACCAACCCCGACCTGATCGTCGTCGAGGCCTACACCGCCGAGGACGAGATCCTCAAGCAGCTCGCCAAGTACGACGTCCCCGTCCTCGCCACCAAGGGCGCCGACGCGAAGGACCCGGTCGCCAACATGGTCACCACCTTCGAGATGATCGCCGAGGCGACCGGCCGCGAGGAGCAGGCTGACAAGGTCGTCGGCGAGTTCGAGGACAAGCTCGCCGCCTCCAAGAAGGCGGTCGAGGAGGCCGACGCCGCGGGCACCGAGTTCGTCTACTTCGACGGCTGGATCGACGGCGCCAACGTGGCGATCCGCCCGTTCGGCCAGGGCTCGCTGATCGGTGAGCTCGGCGAGGAGCTCGGCCTGAAGAACGCCTGGACGGGCGAGGTCGACCCCGCGTACGGCCTCGGGCAGACCGACATCGAGGGCATGACCACGCTCGGCGACGCCACCTTCTTCCACACCGGCACGGTCGACCCCGCCGGCGACATCAACGCAGAGCTGGCCAAGAACAAGGTCTGGAAGTCGATCCCGGCCGTCAGCGAGGGCCGCACCCACGCCTTCCCCGAGGGCATCTGGACCTTCGGTGGACCCAGGTCGGCCGAGCAGGTCCTGGACGCGTACGTCGACCTGCTCAAGTGACCGATGCCCTCAAGGCCCCGCGAGCGGGTGCCGGAGGCGCCTCTGTCGTCCTCCTGTGCCTGCTCGCCGGGCTGCTGCTGACCGCCTCCTGGCATCTCACCCAGGGCACCTCGGGCGTAGGGCCCGCCGACTTCCTCGACGCGCTCCTCGGGCGTGAGCAGTCCCACGGCGCGACCGCGTCGACGATGGAGATCATCACCGGGTCGCGGATCCCCCGCCTCGCGGCGGGGATCGCGGTCGGGTTCGCCCTCGGCGTCGCCGGGGCGCTCCTGCAGTCCCTCGCGCGCAACGCGATGGCTGCCCCCGACACCCTGGCGGTGACCGGCGGCGCCTACTTCGCGGTCACCCTGGTCGCCGCGTTCGGCCTGTCGGTCCCGCTGTGGGCCTCCGGCATCACGGCCTTCCTCGGCGGCCTCGTGGCCGCCGGGATCGTCCTCGCCCTCGCCGGTGGCGCGGGCACGTCGACGACCCGGCTGATCCTGGCCGGCTCGGCGGTGGCGCTCGCGCTCCAGGCCGCTACCTCGACGCTGCTCATCCTCTACTCCGAGGAGACCACGAGCCTGTTCGCCTGGGGCAGCGGATCGCTGAGCCAGCTCGGGCTGCAGGCTTTCTGGCAGGTGGCACCGGTGGTCGTGGTGGCGACCGTCTGCGGCCTGCTGCTCGCCCGCCGGCTCGACCTGCTCTCGGCAGGCGACGACGCCGCCTCGGTCCTCGGCGTACCCGTCCGCTCCACGCGGGCGATCGGGACCGTGCTCGCGGTGCTGCTCACCTCGGCAGCGGTGACGCTGGCGGGGCCGATCGGCTTCGTCGGGCTCTGCGCCCCGGTCCTGGTCCGCCTGCTCGGCCGGGTCGTCCCGGCGCTGAACCGGCACGCCGTCCTGATCCCGGCCGCCGGTCTCGTGGGCGCCCTCGTCGTGGTCGTGGCGGACGTCGTCGTCCGGGCGGTGCTCGGTGCGGACGAGGCCATGTCCGTGCCCACCGGGGTGACGACGACGATCGCCGGTGCGGTCGTGATGGTGCTCCTCGCCCGTGGCGGACGCGACTCCGGGCCCACCCGCCGGCCACCCGGGGCCACCGTCACCATCCGCAGCCGGCTCCGGTTCCTGGTGGTGCTCGTCCTGCTGCTCGCGCTGACCGTCGGGGCCACCGTCGTCGGCCTGCTGGCCGGCCACCAGTGGCTCTACACCGGCGACATCGTCGCCTGGCTCCAGGGCGAGGGCATTCCGCTGGTCCAGTTCGCTCTCGACGAGCGTGCGCCCCGGGTCGCCGCAGCGGTCCTTGCCGGTGGTGCCCTCGCACTCGCCGGCACCTTCGTCCAGGCCACCTGCCGCAACCCGCTGGCCGAGCCTGGGATCCTGGGCATCACCGGCGGCGCCGGCGTGGGCGCGGTCATCGTGGTGACCGGCCTCTCCTCGGGCTGGAGCGGCGGCAGCTCGGCCGCGGCCTCGACGACCACCATGCTCATCGCCGCGACCGTCGGAGCGCTGGTCGCCTTCGGCCTCGTCTACGGCCTGGCCTGGCGGCACGGCATCGACACCGACCGGCTCGTGCTCATCGGCATCGGCGTCTGGTACGGCTCGGTCTCGCTCAGCACCTTCCTGCTGGTGCGCTCCAACCCGTGGGACACACCGCGGATCTACACCTGGCTGTCCGGCTCGACCTACGGTCGCAGCTGGGAGCAGGTCGTCCCGGTCGCGGTGGCGCTGGCCGTCGCGATTCCGATCGCCTTCGTCGTACGTCGCGAGCTCGACCTGCTGACGCTGGACGACGACACGCCACGGCTGGTCGGCGTCTCCTCGGAGCGGGCGCGCCTGCTGATCCTGCTGACCGCCGCGGTGCTCACCGCGATGGCGGTCTCTGCCGTCGGTGTCGTCGGCTTCGTCGGCCTGGTCGCGCCGCACATCGCGCGCGCCCTCGTCGGCGGGCGCAGCGCGCGGGTGGTCCCGGTCGCCATCCTGGTCGGGGCGCTGCTCCTCGTGGTCGCCGACGCCATCGGCCGCACCGCGATCAGCCCCGCCCAGATCCCCGCGGGTCTCGTCGTCGCGCTCATCGGCGCGCCGTACTTCATCTTCCTGCTGGCCCGCTCGAGGCCGTAGGAACGGTGATCCTTACGCCGACGGCGGATTCCGGGGCCAGGCGACCTCGATGCGGGCCCCGCCGCCGTCGGCGTCGGCGATCGTGACCGAGCCGCTGTGGGCGCGGGTGAGGCCGCCGACGATGTAGAGGCCCAGGCCCGAGCCGCCGCGGGCGCCGTGCTTCCAGAACTTCGTGAACACGCGCTGGCGGAGCTCGGCGGGGATGCCCTCGCCGCGGTCCTCGACGACCAGCAGGACCTGGTCGGGGTCGTCGGGCCGCACACCCAGGCTCACGGTGACGACGCCGTCTCCGTGGCGTACGGCGTTCTCGACGAGGTTGGTGACGACCTGGGTGAACTTGTCCGGGTCGGCGTGGATCTCGAGCTCGTCCTCGCCGGCGGAGATGTCGAGCTCGATCGGCCGGGAGGTAGCCGAGCGCACCGACTCGACCACCCGCGTGACCAGCACCGTCGCGTCGCTGGCGCGCGGGTAGAGCTGCAGCCGGCCGGTGTCGATCCGGGCCACGTCGAGGAGCTCGGCGATCAGCCTCGAGAGCCGGTCGGAGTCGGAGGCGACGGTCTTGAGCATGAGCTTCTTCTGATCGTCGTTGAGCCGGTCCCAGCGGTTCAGGAGCGCCTGGACGAACCCTTTGACCCCGGTCAGCGGCGAGCGCAGCTCGTGGGCGACGGTGGCGACCAGGTCGGAGCGCTCCCGGTCCAGGCGCTTGCGGCCCCGGCCCGAGCGCAGCGAGATCGAGACCTGATCGACGTCGGCATCCAGGGACGGGCGACGGATCGTGGAGACGACCAGCACCTCGGTGCCGTCGGGCAGCAGCCAGGCCTGCTCCGGGGTGCCGGTGACGGTCCGCAGGGTGTCGTAGGGCCGGTTGGCCTCGGCCCAGGTCTGCCCTTCGGTGTTGCTCAGCGTGAGTACGTCGCCCAGCGGCTTCCCCAGGCTCGAGACCGGGTCCACGCCGAGCATCCGCCCGGCCAGAGCGGAGACCAGGACGACCGCGCCATCCGCGTCGGCGACGACCACACCGTCGGGCAGGGCATCGGCGAGTTCTCTGGCGTCCACGCCGCCACCCTAGACCGACGGACGGTCCGGAGCCGCTACTCCGGCCGATTGCTCAGCGGCAGCGTGATCGGCGCCGGGTCGCCGGGCGAGAAGTAGATCTTGATGAAGGTGTGCACCGCCTCCGGGAGCAGGTTGGAGACGAGCGGGATGTTGGGGACGGTGCTCTGGTAGGACCGGACCAGCAGCGGCACGGCGCTCGCCCAGACCGGAGCGAGCACCGGGTCCTTGTCGAAGGCGATCATGTCGGCGTACGCATCCCCGATCACGTAGCGCCCCAGCGACTCGAGCTCGTGGCGCAGCAGCGGATTGCCCTCGCCGATCACGGCGTCGAGCAGAGACTGGGCGAGCTCGACGCCCTCCTGGGTGCCGCCCGTCGCCGGGCCCATCACCTGGTCGTACTGCGCGTACGCCGCGGCCCAGTCCTTCGGCAGATACTGATCCTGCACGCCGAGGAGATGCAGATCCACGTTCCAGGCGTGCAGGAAGGCGTCGGCGAGCTCCTTGCTCGGCGCGATGTTCCACTCGGTGAACTTCTTCATCACCCAGGTGCCGAGGCTATGGAAGGTGACCAGGATGTCGGCCTGGCTGATCGGGATCTCCTGGCCGGCGCCGACCTTCGTCCAGTGCGGGGACTGCGGCAGCAGGTGGCGTACGGCGGCGTGGACCATCCGGGTCTTGACCGAGTCGACCATCAGCCGGCCGGACGCGGTCCAGCCCTGGGCGTCCATCACGTCGTAGCCGAGCACGGTCGTCTTGGCGATCCGGTCGCGCATGTTCGCGCCGCCGTAGGAGTAGTAGACCGACCACGCCTCGCGCTTGATGGCACAGCTGATCAGGCCGCTGCCGAGGGTGTAGACGAGCGCGAGGAAGAAGCCGTACCTCTCCTCGTTGAACGTGCCGGCCAGCTGCAGCTTCCCCTGGTCGGCCCAGGTCGGGAGCCGGCGCGCCTCCTCGATGAAGTCGGTCAGGTAGCCCGGCAGCCCGTCGGGAACCGGCTGGTCGTTGGTGGTCCAGCCCTTCAGGATCTCGTTGACCTCCGCGACCTTGTCGATGCCCTCGCCGTAGAGACGTTCGATGACCGGGTCGGCGCGGACGTCCCAGACGTACTCGGGGTCCAGCCCCTCCCCCGTGCCCGCGATCGACGCGCTCGGCGACCACGTCCACAGCGGGAAGGTCGCGCCCGCGGCCGCCGCCGCGCCGCCAGAGGCCAACAGTCGTCGTCTGCTCACGTTCGTCATGCCGTGCTCCTTCGCTTCGCCCTGAGAAATCTCCGCATCCCGAGTGAAACAGATTTACCTTTCGTGTATCAGACCCTCTGGGGTATCGGGCGAGGCAGCCGGGCGACCCGGGCGGCGGCCGGGACGGTGGCCAGGAGCAGTGCGGCGATCACGGCAAGAGCCAGCCGTACGTCGACCCCCGCCGCCACACCCAGCAGCGGTGTCGCGAGCAGGACCGGGCCGGTCTGGGCCAGCTGGGTCAGGCTCGAGAACCGCGCGAGCATCTCCGGCGGGGTGCGGGCGACATAGGCCGGGAGGAGGTAGCTGGTCAGCATGGTGGTGCCGACGCCGACGAGGCCGACCGCGAAGATCCCGGCCCAGATCTCCGTACGCACCGCCAGCAGCACCACCCCGCCGGCCGCGAGCACCGGGCCGGCGACCGCGACCGGTGCGCGCGGCGCGCCCCAGCGGGCGACGGCGAGGGTCATCACCAGTCCCCCGGCCACCCACGCGCCGGAGACGAGACCGGTCTCGGCAGCCGTCCAGCCGCGTTCGCGGCCGGCGAGCGGCAGGGCGAGCATGACCAGCGGGAGCACCGTCGCGGCGAGGCCGGTGATCGCGACCAGGACCGGGACGACCCCGGGCGTGCGCACCGCTGTCCTGGCACCGTCGGCCAGGCTGTGCCAGACCGAGCCCTGGGCGGGCTCGGGAGCCGGCTCGTGCGGTGGCCGGACCAGGAGGAGCGCGACGAGCACGATGGCGTACGTGGCCGCGTCCAGGCCGGCGGTCAGCGGCAGGCCGCCGTGGCCGATCAGGAAGCCGCCGGCCGCAGGTCCCGCGGTGCGGGCGATCTGGTGGGCCGAGCCGACCAGGGCCATCCGCCGATCCAGATCCTCGGCCCCGAACAGCCGCGGGAAGACTCCTTCAGCGGGTCGCCGCAGGGCCTGGATGGTGCCCGAGAGAGCACCGACCGCGACCAGCATCCACAGTCCCGCACCATCGATCGCGCCGACCGCGAATGCGGCCATGACCAGCACCATCGCGGCGTCGCACGCGGCCATCGTCCGCCGGATCCCGAGCCGGTCGGCCAGCACTCCCCCGGCGAGCACCAGTGCGGCCAGCGGGATGCCCTCGATCGTCAGCACCAGGCTGGCCGCGTCGGCGCCGAACCCCGCCGCCGCCCAGCCGATCGCGAAGAAGGTCACCGAGTCGCCGAAGACCGATGCGGTCGACGCTGCCAGCCAGGGGCGGA
The DNA here is from genome assembly GCF_040613175.1 of Nocardioides sp. NPDC006303. NCBI lineage: Bacteria > Bacillati > Actinomycetota > Actinomycetes > Propionibacteriales > Nocardioidaceae > Nocardioides > Nocardioides sp. NPDC006303. The sequence goes on along the minus strand of NZ_JBEXRR010000005.1, from coordinate 36,488 downwards.
ACCCCTGACGCTGGGCCAAACCCACGGGCTCAGCCTTCGGAGTCGTGCCGCACCGGCATGACCAGCGCGGTGAACCCGGGCTGGTAGGGCGAGGTCACCACCACCGGCCGGTCCGGCGCGGTCACCGCCAGCTGCACTTCGTCGCCCAGGCACGCCGCCAGCGCGCGGCCGAACAGGGCCGTGCCCAGCCGGAGCCGGCTCGGCGGGCCGGTCACCACGCCGCGTACGTCGCTCTGCTCGGCTGTGTGCGGCGAGCGGAGCCGCGTCTGGTCGCCGAGGAAGAGGTCGACCTCGGCGTAGGCCGCCGCGTCGAGGCCCGCGAGCAGGTCGGCCTTGCTGAGCACCGCGCGGGTGACGGCCGGCTCCAGACCGGCCAGCACGAGCCGGTGTGCCGGGTAGGTGGTGTCGCGGCCCAGCTCCTGCCCGGCGAGGGTGAGGGTGCCGTCGGCGATGCGCAGCTCGGCGGTGGTGATCGCGTCCAGCCGGTCGACCAGCGCGGCTGCGTCGGGCAGGGACAGCACCGCCCGGCCGCCGTCGCCCTCGGCGGCCGCCGGCAGCTCCCGCACCGCCATCCAGTAGCGGTTGGTCGCCACCACGTCCACGCCGGCTCCACCGACGTCGATCAGGACAGAAGCGAGCTCGGAAGCCGGATCGGACTCGGCCGCGTGCCGCACCTGCCGGATCGCCGCCGCCAGCACGGGACCGGGCAGCTCGACGAGCGCCGGCCTGGCGGCGGGCCCGGCATCGACGGCGGCCAGCACGCCGCGTACGGCCTCCTCGGCCCGCGCAGTACGCGCGCTCTGGTCCTCGAGGAACTCCGCCAGCGCGGCCCTGGCCTCAGCTGTCGGCGAGTCGAGGACAATCCGCATCGTCTCGATCGGGACCCCGGCCTCGCGCATCCCCACGATCAGCCGGGCCCGGTCGGCGAGCTCGGGTGTGTAGTAGCGATAGCCCGTCCCGGAGTCGACCTCCGCCGGCACCAGCAACCCGCACTCGTCGTAATGCCGCAGCGCGCTCGCCGTCAGGCCCACAGCCCGCGCGAACGCCCCGATCGTCAACAGTGGCTCGTCCATGCCGCAACCATCGTCCTTCAGGCCAGATGAAGGTCAAGACGCCGACGAGAGCCCGTCACGGGAAGGTCAGCAGCCGGATGACCGGGCGCGCGACGTCGCCGGCGTCATCGGCAGGGTCGTGCGGAACCGAGCCGGTGAGCCACAGGCTGGCGAAGCCGTGCACGATCGACCATGCGGCCAGTTCGGTGGTGTCGTTGGCCGATGTCGACAGCGCCTCGGTGAGCGCCCGGCCGGCGCGTTGCTCGGCGGCGGCAAGTTCCGGCGCATCGGGGTCGTACAGCGCCGGGCTGAACATCACCTCGAAGTGCGCCCGGTGCCCCACCGCGAACCGCACGTACGCCACCCCGGCCTCGATCATGTCGCCACCGGCAGCGGACAGTGCGTCCGCGAGCAGGTCGTAGCCCTCGGCGGCGAGCGCTGTGAGCAGACCGCGCTTGCCGCCGAAGTGGTGGGAGAACGCCGCGTGCGAGACGCCGGCTCGCCGGGCGACGTCGCGCATGCTGAGCGCGGCAGGTCCGCCGCCCTCCTCGAGCGCCTCGACGGTCGCGGCGAGCGCGGTTCTGCGCAGGTCGCCGTGATGGTAGGTCCGATCGGTCACCCGGCGATCTTACCATTGACAACATTTGGCAGTGCGCCTATCTTGCCAGTGGTAACTTAAACGTCGGAGGAGAGCACTCAATGTTCGAGACACTCATGCTTCTCGTTGTTCCCACGGTCGGGTTCAGACTTCTCGGGGCCCTGGGCCTGAGCCGTTTCGCGACCTGGCGATCCAGCGCCACCCACGGCTTGGCGGTGCTGCTTCTGTTCACCGGGAGCGCGCACTTCGTTCCGGACAGCGTCACGATCATGCCCAGCCATGACGACCTGGTCGCCATGGTCCCGCCGTTCGTTCCCGCCCCCAGCCTCATGATCTACATCACCGGCGTGCTGGAGCTTCTGGGCGCCATCGGGCTCGTCATCACGCGGACGCGTCCGGCTGCCGGGCTCGGACTGGCCGTGCTCTTCGTTCTGCTGGTGCCGGCCAACATCTACGCGGCGGTCGAGAACATCCCGCTCAACGGCGATCCGGCTACGCCGCTCTGGTTCCGACTCCCCGAGCAGGTCGTCTACGTCGTCGTGGCGCTCTGGGCGGCGCTACCCGTTCGGCACGGCCGCGTCCCGAAGCCGGCAGACGCGACGAGCCCCGGAGCCACCGAGGCCGATCGACGTTTCGGCGTCAGGAACTGACTTCTCGGCGTTGGGCCTTGGCGCTGGCGTAGACGCAGAGGGCGGCGGCGGTGGAGAGGTTGAGCGACTCTGCCTTGCCGAAGATCGGGATGCTCACGATCTCGTCGGCCTCGGCGGCGAGCTCGGGCGGGAGGCCCCAGGCCTCGTTGCCCATCAGCCAGGCGGTGGGCCGGGCGAGGAGCGCGTCGGCGGTGAAAAGGTCGGCGGTGCCGTGCATGTCGGCGGCCAGGACGGTCAGGCCGGCGGCCTTGACTGCCTTGACCGCGACCAGCGGATCCCGCTCGATCGCGATCGGGAGGTGGAAGGCGGAGCCGACCGAGGCCCGGATGGTCTTGGGGTTGTAGAGGTCGACCGAGTCGCCGGCCAGGATGACCCCGGACGCACCGGCGGCGTCCGCGCAGCGGATGACGGTGCCGGCGTTGCCGGGATCGCGTACGTCGGCACAGATCACCACCAGCGGACCCGCGATGTCGTCGAGCGGCACGTCGAGGAACCGGCACAGTGCCACCACCCCGGCGGGAGTCACCGAGTCGGAGAGCCCGGCCATCGCTCGGTCCTCGACCAGCGTGACCGACTGGCCGGCCAGCACCGAGGCGTACGTCTCGGCTCCGGCTTCCGTCGCGAAGATCTCCTGCACGCAGCCAGGAACGCCGAGGGCACCCTCGACCGCCTTCGGACCGTCGGCCAGGAAGACCCGCCGCTCCGTGCGAACCGCGCGTCGCGCGAGCTTGCGGATCTCCTTGAGGCGCGAGTTCCCCGCGGACAGCTTCACGTTCTCCCCCGACTCATTCACTGACGAAGACTCCCATGTCCCAACAGAGAACGACGCCCCCAACCCGGCACAGCGGCCGGTGGGGGCGTCGTTTCAGATGCAAGCTCAGGCGTTCGCCGGGGCGTTGACGTCCTCCGGCAGCGCAGCCTTGGCCTGGGCGACGATCGCGTTGAACGCGGCCACGTCGTTGACGGCGAGCTCGGCGAGGATCTTGCGGTCGACCTCGATGCCGGCCAGGTTGAGACCCTGGATGAAGCGGTTGTAGGTCATGCCCTCGGCACGCGCCGCGGCGTTGATCCGCTGGATCCACAGCTTGCGGAAGTTGCCCTTGTTCTTGCGGCGGTCGTTGTAGGAGTAGACCAGCGAGTGGGTGACCTGCTCCTTCGCCTTGCGGTAGAGGCGCGAGCGCTGGCCACGGTAACCCTGGGCCCGCTCGAGGGTGGTGCGACGCTTCTTCGCAGCGTTCACTGCGCGCTTGACGCGTGCCATTTCAGTGCTCCTTGAATGCTAGGGAAAGTTTCGGGGTGATCGCTCAGCGACCGAGCAGCTTCTTCGCGCGCTTCACGTCGGCGGGGGCGAGCTCCACCAGACCGGCGTTGCGACGGTGCTTCTTGCGCGAGCCGGTCGTCGGCGCGGAGGCGAACGCAGCGCCGGACTTACGGCCGGCCTGCAGGCGCTGGATCTTCCCGGAACCGGTCACCTTGAAGCGCTTCTTGGAACCGGAGTGGGTCTTGTTCTTCGGCATGTTCTTCTCTCTCTCGTCGTCCGGCCGGTCACGGGGCGCCGCGGCGGCGGAAGTCTCTTGCTGGGCCCGGGAGGCTCAGACGTCGATGTCGGGGTCGAGGTTCTCCGAGCGGCGCTTGACCTTCGGGGTGGAGGCCGGACGCGCGGCGTTCGCAGCCGTACGCTCCGCCTTCTCGGCGGCCTCGTCGGCAGCGCGCTCGGCGGCCTTCTCCTCCTTGGCCTCCTTGGCCTCGACCTTGGCGTCGGCCTTCTTCTTGTGGGGGCCGAGCACCATGATCATGTTGCGGCCGTCCTGCTTCGGCGAGGACTCGACGAAGCCCAGCTCCTGGACGTCGTCGGCCAGCTGCTGCAGCAGGCGGAAGCCGAGCTCGGGACGGTGCTGCTCACGACCGCGGAACATGATCGTGATCTTCACCTTGTCCCCAGCGTTGAGGAACCGCACGACGTGACCCTTCTTGGTCTCGTAGTCGTGCTTGTCGATCTTCGGACGAAGCTTCATCTCCTTGATGATCACGTTCGTCTGGTTTCGACGGGCTTCACGGGCCTTCTGGGCGTTCTCGTACTTGAACTTCCCGTAGTCCATGAGCTTGCAGACCGGCGGCTTGCCCTGCGGGGCGATCTCGACCAGGTCGAGGTCGGCCTCCTGGGCCAGGCGCAGCGCGTCAGGGGTCGGCACGATGCCGACCGTCTCTCCGTTGGGACCAACGAGGCGGACCTCGGGAACCCGGATCCGGTCGTTGATACGAAGCTCAGTGCTGATGTGTCCTCCAGTTGTTGTGGCTGCGGAGGCTCTGGATCTCGGCTTCCGGGCCGCGTGCACGGGCGGTCCGGAAATCAAAAAAGGCTTCCGCTGGATTGTTACAAGCGGAAGCCAGTCAGGACGCTCACCCACCATCGGGCTCGCACCGCCGAATCCAGTGACCCAAGAACTTCTGGGGCACTCTCTTCGGGACCGGACCCGACGACCTTTGTTGCTAGGCGGTCGATGCGGGTGGGAGAACGCTGTCGTGATCTCCGCTTGTTGGATCAAACCGACGGCGTACGTCGGCTGATCGGTCAACACGGAACACTACTGCAACATTCCCTGCCGCACCCAATCCTGGTCGAGCACAGCCTTCAGGGACGCACCCAGGCCGTACGTGGCCCGACGGTCGCCAGCTGCCAGCCCTCGGCGACCTTCTGGAGGTCGTCGCCCTCGATCGCGAACGGGACCGGGCCGGCGAGATCGAGCACGAGGGCGTCGGCGCCGTCGTGGACGGCGGCCTGAGCCGCGTCCCGCAGGGAGACCGGAACCGGGCGGGCGTCGGCCTGCCACGCCTGCAGCGGCGCGGTGCCGGTGAACCCGAGCAATGCCTGCCGCCCGTCGGCGCCGGTGAGCAGCACGGTGGCCATGTCGGAGGTCTTGTCGTGGGCCAGACCGGCGTCGTCGACCCCGACCTCACCCAGCACCGCGACGACCGGGACGAGCACCCGGGCAGCGGCCAGGGTGGTGAGCACATCGGCGTGCGTGGCCTGGCCCGCGGCGTACGACCTCATCACGGTCGCGACCTCAGGGCTCGTCTCACCGGTGTCGCCGCGAAATGCCGTGCCGAGGAGTCGTTTGTCGTTCATCGCCTCCCCATTCAACAACAGAGCAACATCAGGGCAGATATCGGGGACAGTCCGGGTGTCAGACGACCACGACGGTGGAAGACTGCAGGTATGGACCAAGGCGCCTACCTCGCACTAGCCGCCGCGCTCACCGTTCTGGGCGCGATCTGGACCTGGGTCGCGTTCCGACGGCGCGGCCTCGGAGCCGGCGTGAAGGCTGCCGGGTGGACGCTGCTCGCCCCGGCGGCGTACCTCACCGGCCTGCTGCGCGCCGGCGGCCGGATCGTCGACGCGATCGCCGACTGGGCCGCGCGCCTGGTCTTCAGCCCGACCGTCTGGATCGGGTTCGGCATCGCCGCGCTCGCGATCGTGCTGATCTTCGTCTCCCGCCTCCTGCCCACGAAGGAGAAGCCGAGCCGAGCGGCCCGGAAGGCGGCTGCCGGTGCTGCGCCCGCCGGCTCGGCCGGCCCGGCCTCGGTCGCGGCTCCGAAGACGGCCAAGGGCCCGCTGGTCGACGACGATGACGACGACATGGCCGACGTGAACGACATCTTGAAGAAGTACGGCATCTCCTGACTTGACCGACTCCACTGACGGCCTCGGGCTGCACTTCGGCGAGCCGGCAACCGATCTCCTCACGATCGCGATGAGCCGTCCGGCCACCCTCGGCCCCGGACGGCTGATCTGCGTCGACGGCCCCGCCGGCTCCGGGAAGACGACGCTCGCCACCGCCCTGGCCGAGATGACACAGGCCCCGGTGGTCCACATGGACGACCTGTACGCCGGCTGGGACGGCCTCGCCGAGGGCATCGCCCAGCTCGAGACGATCCTGCTTCCCCTCGTCGAGGGAGCCCCCGGCTCCTACCGCCGTTACGACTGGCACGCACGCGAGTTCGCCGAGACCGTGCTGGTCCCGCCGAGCCCGCTGCTCGTCATCGAGGGCGTCGGCAGCGGCGCCGCCGCGTACGACGGCTTCCGCACCGCCCTCGCCTGGGTCGACGCACCCGAGGAGGAGCGCCGGCGACGCGGCATCGACCGCGACGGCGAGACCTTCGCACGCCACTGGGACGCCTGGGCAGCGGCCGAGATCGAGCACTTCGCCCACGACCTGACCGCCGCCCGCGCCGACATCATCGTGACGACCTAGCCCCCGTCGAGGTCAGGAGATCAGCTCGTCCAGGCGGCTGTAGGCCCGCGCGTCGCCCTGGAGGACCTCCGAGCGCCGCCCGTCGACCGAGACCGGTACGTCACCCGCGACCGTGACCCGGCGCATCTCGCGCGGGTGGTGGTCGAAGTCGGCGACCGCGTAGTGCTGGGTGGCGCGGTTGTCCCACATCGCCACATCGCCGGGCTGCCAGGCCCAGCGGATGGTGTTCTCGAGCTTGGTGACACGGTCCTGGAGCAGGTTGAACAGGTGGATCGACTCGGTGGAGGTGAGGTCGTCGAACTCCTTGACGAAGCTGCCCAGGACCAGCGACCGCTCCCCCGTCTCGGGGTGCACGCGGACGACCGGGTGCCGGGTCTCGAAGTGGACCGAGGCGAAGTCGTCGCGGGAGTAGTTGGCGTCGGGCTGTTCGTGCTCCTCGTCGCGCTGGGCGTAGTCGTAGGAGTTTGTGTGCACCGCCCACAGTGCGTCGGCCAAGGCCTTCAGCGGCGCCGGGAGGCGGTCGTAGGCGGCAGCGGTGTTCGCCCAGATCGTGGTGCCGCCGTAGGGCGGCAGGGTGACCGCGCGCAGCACCGAGATCGCCGGGACCCGGTCCACGAAGGTGACGTCGGTGTGCCAGGCGTTGGCCGCCATGCCGGCGTTGGCGGTGACCCGGAGCACCCGCCCGGAACCGGTGTTGACCGTCGGGTGCGCGGTCGTCAGCTCACCGAACCGGGCCGCGAAGGCGCTCTGCGCCTCGTCGGTGAGCCCGTCCTGACCCCGGAAGAAGAGCACCTTGTGGCGCAGCAGGGCGTTGCGTACGTCCTGGATCTGGGTGTCGTCGGCCTCGGCCAGGCTCAGGCCCTCGATGACGGCGCCGATCCGGGCACCGGCGCGGCGGATCCGCACGCCCGAGGGCGTCTCGACAACGTCCGCGGGGCGATGCAGCTCGGTGATGGTCACAGTCGTTCTCCTCCGATCATGGATTCCGGGTCAGGCGGGGGTGAGCTCGGGCTCTGGGGACTTCGCGCGAGCTCCGCGGCCGAGCTTCGGCCACCAGGACGGCACCAGGCCACGCTGGCCGCCGAGCGCGGCCGAGACGCGGTCGAGGTAGATCGCGATCACGACGACGGCCAGACCGCCCTCGATCGAGGCGCCGATCTGCAGGCCCTGGACCGCGTTGACGACGACGCCACCGAGGCCGGAGCCGCCGACGAGACCGGCCACGACGACCATCGAGAGGGCCAGCATGATGACCTGGTTGACGCCGGTCATGATCGAGTCCTTGGCCAGCGGGAGCTGGACCTCGCGCAGGATCTCCCAGCGGCCCGCACCGAAGGCGGTGGCCGCCTCGACGGTCTCGGGGTCGACCTGGTTGATCCCGAGCTGGGTGAGCCGGACCGCCGGCGGCAGTGCGAAGACAATCGTCGCGACCAGGCCCGGCGCGTCACCGACACCGAAGAAGAGGATCGTCGGCAGCAGGTAGACGAAGACCGGCAGCGTCTGCATCAGGTCGAGGACCGGCCGCAGCGCCGCCCGCAGCGGTGGCGAGAAGGCCGACCAGATGCCCAGCGGGATGCCGATCACCAGCGCGACGAGCGTCGCCACGAGCACCGAGGTGGTGGTCTGCATCGTCTCGTACCACAGGTCCATCGACTCGATCAGGAGCAGCCCGGCGGTCAGCACCAGGGTCAGCACGACCTTGCGGGTGACGACCAGCGCGATCACGGCGAGCACGATGATCATCGCGATCGGCGGCAGCCCGCCGAGCACGTTGTAGACCATCCGGAGCAGGAAGTTGAGCGCCTCCTTGATGCCGTCGAAGAACTGCCCGAGGTTGTCGGTGAGGAAGTTGATGACGTCCTCACCGATGTCGCCGATGTGGAGGTCAGGCATGGGCCACCTCCGCAGCCTCGTCGTCGACGGTGTCGTTGACAGTGGAGAGCGCCGAGAGGATCGCGCCCCGCGGCACCACGCCGCGCAGCCTGCCGTCCTCGTCGAGGACGGTGACGGGCACGACCTGGCGGCCCGCCAGATGCATGAAGTCGCCGATCACGTCGTCCTCCTTGACCTTGTGGTAGTCCTCCCCCAGCGCGCCATGGACGCTCTTCGCGCCGCGGCGGGTCAGGTTCACCAGCCGGTCGTCGGTCACGACGCCCAGTAGCCTGTCGTCCGCGCCGGTCACGAACGCTCCGGTCACCTCGTTCTCCCCCAGCCTGCGCAGCGCGTCGTGGGGCGTGATGTCGTCGGGGAGTACGAGGCGGGCCGGCCGGATCAGGTCGGCGGCACTGAGCACCCGGGCCCGGTCGACGTCGGAGACGAACTCGCTGACGTAGTCGTCGGCGGGATGGGCCACGATCTCGGGTCCGGGAGCGAGCTGGATGACCCGGCCCTCGCGCATCACCATCACCCGGTCGCCGATCCGCATCGCCTCGTTGAGGTCGTGGGTGACGAAGACCGTGGTGCGCTGGTCCTGGGCCTGGAGCTCGACCAGCAGGTCCTGCATGTCGCGACGGATCAGCGGGTCCAGCGCGGAGAACGGCTCGTCCATCAGCAGGATCGGCGGGTCCACGGCCAGCGCGCGGGCGAGACCGACCCGCTGCCGCATGCCGCCGGAGAGCTCGTGCGGAAGCTTGTCGCCGCGCCCGCCCAGGCCGACCCGGTCCAGGGCGGCGTCGGCCCTCTCGAGCCGCTCCGGCTTCGTGATGCCGCGTACCTTCAGGCCGTACGCCGCGTTCTCCCGCACCGTCCGGTGCGGGAAGAGCGAGAAGTGCTGGAAGACCATCCCGATGCCGTTGTTGCGGAGCTCGCGCAGTCGCTGGTCGGAGACCTTGGTGATGTCCTCGCCGTCGATCAAGAGCTCGCCGGCGCTGGGCTCGTTGAGCCGGTTGATCATCCGCAGCACGGTCGACTTGCCCGAGCCGGACAGGCCCATCACGACGAACATCTCGCCCTTGGCGATCTCAAAGTCGATCTCGTGGGCGCCGAGGTAGCCGCCCGCGGCAGCGGCCGCGGCACGCGGGTCCTGGGCGGCCAGTGCCTTCTCGGCCTGCCTCCTGCCGAGGCCGTAGACCTTGCTCAGGCCACGCCCGACGATCGCGGGCTCGGCCGTCTCGTCAGCTTGCAACGTCGTCTCGCTCATCAGATCTTCGCCTTCTCGCCGTCTGCGTCCTCGACCCCGTCGAGGAACTCGGCGACTCTGTCGGGGTTGTCGTCGATCCACGCCTCGGCGATGTCGGCGAGCTCCTTCCCGGACTTGTCGTGGTCGTAGTAGAACTGCCCGGCCTCGTCGGTGGTGAAGGTCAGGTTGGAGAGGAACTCGGCGATCTCCGGGTTGTCGTCCTCGAACCCCTTGCGGGTGACCGTGCGGATCTCACCGGCGCCGCCCCAGACCTTGTCGGGATCCTCGAGGAAGGCGGCGTCGAACTGCACGGTCATCCAGTGCGGGCTCCAGCCGAGGAACACGATCGGCTGGCCGGCCTTCTGCGACTTCTCGACCTGGGCGAGCATCGCCGGGGTGCCGCTGGCGACCAGCTTCCAGTCCCCCAGGCCGTACGCGTCCTCGTCGATCGCCTTCTGGATCGTCTCGTTGCCCGGGGAGCCGGCCTCGATGCCGTAGATCTTCTTCCCGAACGTCGAGGCGTTGGCGTCGAGGTCGGCGAGCGAGGCGATCCCGAGCTCATCGGCGACGTCGCCGGGGATCGCAGGGGCGTACTCGGTGCCCGTCACGATCGTCGAGAGCACCTCGACGTCGCCCTCGTCGATGGGGTCGCCGAAGCTGGGCTCCTGAGAGGGCCACCAGTTGCCGAGGTAGGCGTCGATCTGGCCCGAGGAGACCGCGGTCGCCGCGTTCTCGACGGACAGGTTCTTCTTGATGCTCGCGTCGTAGCCGAGCTCCCGGAGGAGCTGGACGGCGATCTCGTTCTCGACCTGTAGGTCGACCCACGGCTGCTCGGCGAGGACCACCGAGTCCTCGGCTCCTCCGGCGTCGCTCTGGGCGAAGCCGTCACGCTCGCTCGCGGTCGTGCAGGCGGTCAGGGTGCCGGCTGTCGCCACGATGGCGAGTGCGGCCACAGCAAGGCGGTGGGGGCGGCGCATGCGTGCTCCATCCAATCGGTTCATATATGTCTAACACACTAGACATTCGCCTCCTGGGTGTTCCAGCACGTCCGCGCAGCGAGCAAGACAAAGATCGAGAGGCTGCGATAGAGAGTCTCTATAGGTGGGTCATTGGTCGGTGAGATCCTGGGCCAGCGCGACGAACTGCTCCACCAGCGCGTCGCCACGTTCCTCCAGCCACACCAGAGACACGCTCACCCGCGCCACCGGGGTCAGCGGCACGACCTTCGCCCCGGCTCGCGACGCCGCACCCGCCATGCCTTCGGTTAGCATCGCGACCCCGGCCCGCGCCAGCACCAGCGGGATGATCGAGGCGACGTGGGCCGTCTCGATGGCGACCTCCGTGGGCAGCCCGGCGGCCTCGAGACGGGCATCGAGGAACGTACGCAGCGCCGTTCCTGCCGGCGTCGCGATCAGGCCGACCTCGGCGAGCTCCTCGATCCGGATCTCCTCCGGCGCCTCGCCCGAAGGCGGCAGCACCGCCACCAGCTCGTGCTCGGCGAGCCGGTGCGAGCCGAAGGGGCCGTGCGGCGTCGCGCCGTCGATGAGCCCCACGTCGGCCTCGCCCTTGCGCACCTGGTCCAGGACGTCGGAGCGGTGCTGCGGGTCGGTGACGACCACCTGCGCGCTGGGCTGGATCCGGCGGAACTCGGCGAGCACCGGCACCAGCGGCTCGACCGCCCAGACCGTGCTGGAGGTGATCCGCAGCCGCCCGAACCCCTCGTCCGAGACCGACCGGACCGCACCCGCGGCGAGCTCGAAGCCACGTACGACCCGGCGGGCCGGCCCGAGCAGCGCCGAGCCCGCAGGAGTGAGCCGCACTCCCCTGCCGTGGCGCTCGAAGAGCGGACCGCCGAGCTCCCGCTCGAGCCCGCGCACGGCGTACGACAACGACGGCTGGGCGACGTGGAGCCGCGCCGCGGCGCTGGTGAAGCTGCCGGCCTCGGCGATCGCGAGGAAGAACTCCAGCTGTCGTCGCTCCATGGCCCGAGGCTAACCCGACCGGCCACCGGGGTGGACCGGCCACTCGATAGCCTGTGACCGTGCTGAGACCGAGTGGAGAGCAGTTCACGATCGATGGCGGGGGCTACACCGCGACAGTGACGGAGAGTGGCGGCGCGATGCGGCTGCTGTCCTACGAGGGGCGGGACCTGATCGCCGGGTTCGGCGACGACGAGCAGTCCAGCGGCGGCAAGGGTCAGCTGCTGGCGCCGTGGCCCAACCGGATCCGCGACGGCCGCTACGAGTTCGGCGGGAAGACCTATCAGCTCGGGCTCACCGAGGTCGCGCGCAACAACGCCTCCCACGGGCTGGTGCGGTGGTCACAGTGGCTGCCCATCGACGAGGCCAAGGACTCGATCACCCTGGCCACCCGGTTGATGGCGCAGAGCGGCTATCCGTGGACGCTCGACCTCGAGGTGACGTACGCCATCGGGCCCGCCGGGCTCACCGTGACCCAGTCGGCGACCAATCACGCCGACTCCCCCGCGCCCTACGCCGTCGGCGCCCACCCCTATCTCACCGTCGGCGCGGGTCCGGTCGACGAGTGGACGCTCACCCTGCCGGCGCGGACGCGCCTGCTCTCCGACGAGCGCAAGCTGCCCACCACGAGCGAGGCGACGGCGGGGACGGCCTACGACTTCACCTCCGCCAAGCCCATCGGCGACGTCGTCCTCGACCACGCCTTCACCGACCTCGACCGGGACGAGGACGGGCGGGCGACGGTCACGATCCAGGGCCCCGACGGCGGCGTCGCGCTCTGGGTCGACGAGCACCACCCGTGGCTGATGGTCTACAGCGCCGACGACCAGTCGCCGGCCCGCGGCGGTCTCGCCGTCGAGCCGATGACCGCTCCCCCGGACGCGTACAACTCCGGCACCGACCTGATCGCGCTCGCCCCCGACGAGCGCCTCGAGGTCACCTGGGGCATCAACGCGCTGACATGACGCTGCTGACCGTCTCCGGGCTCAGCAGGACCTACGGCGACCACGCCGTCCTCGACGGGCTCGACCTCACCCTCGCGGCCGGCCGGGCCATCGCCCTGACCGGCACGAACGGGTCGGGTAAGTCGACACTGCTACGTTGCGTGGCCGGCGCCGACGAGCCGACCGCCGGCGAGGTGCTGCTGGACGGCAGGCCGTACGACGAGCGCTCTGCGCAGATGCGCCGCGACGTCGCCGCTCTGCTCGACGACCTGGACCTCTTCCCAGACCTCGCGGTGATCGAGCATCTCGACCTGGTCGCGCACGCCCATCGGGTCGAGGATCCCGAGGGCACCGTCGACGGCGTGCTGGACGAGGTCGGCCTCAACGACCAGGCCGACCAGCTGCCCGGGTCGCTCTCCTCGGGTCAGCGTCAGCGGCTCGCGCTCGCGCTCCTCCTGGTCCGGCCCCGCCGGCTGCTGCTCCTCGACGAGCCCGAACAGCGGCTCGACGCCGAGGGCGCCCTCTGGCTCGCCGACCTGCTCCAACGGGAGAAGACGGCCGGGGTCGGCATCCTCTTCGCCAGCCACCACCCGGCTCTTGTCGAGGCCGTGGCCGACGACGTCGTACGCCTGGGCTCCTCCTCCGACGAAGCATGAGCACGGAGACACCGGCCCCGACGCCGGCTGAGATCCGCCGACTGGTCCGCGAGTGGCGTCGCGGTCACGTCACCGCACCCTGGGGCGAGGTGCTCTACCAGGCCTACCTCGCTCTCCTGACGGTCCTGATCTACGGCTCGGGGCTCGTCAGTGCGGTGGTCAATGCCGGGCAGGCGGTGGAGGGCTGCACCACCGGGCCCTGCGTCGGCACCCGCGCCGCCGGACCGGTCCTTCTCGTGCTGGTCTGGCTGGCCCTGGGCGCCGCGGCGCTCCGGCTCCTCGGACCGCTCATGGCCTCGCCCGCGACGTCGGCGCTGGTGCTCTCCACGCCGGTGGACCGTGGCCGCTGGCTGGGGCGGCAGTACGCGACGGCCCTGACCCTAGGAGCCCTCGCCGCCGCGGTCCCGGCCCTCCTCGCCGCCGTGACCGCGGGCTGGCCGCTGCTCACCGGAGGCGCGCTGGCGCTCGCCGCGGCGCTGCTGGCACCGGCGACGTACGCCGCGGGGACCGTCGCCCAGGCACGACCGGGGTCGGCATGGCGGATGGTCGGGCCGGTGACGGTGCTCGTCGCCCTGGCCGCGGTGGCGGCCGTGGCCGCCGGCGTCACGGCCCAGCTGACCCCGCCCGCGGACGCGCGGTGGTGCCTGGTGCCGGCTGTGCTCGCGCCGGTGAGCGCCGTGGCCGCGGTGCTCGCGCGCCGTCGTCTCGGTGACCTGCACCGTCGTGACTTGACTCGCGGGCATGGGCTGGCCAACGGCCTCTCCGGCGCCCTGGCCGGGATGGACACCGCCCTCGCCTACGACGTCGTACTCCAGCACACCAGCAGCCAGCGTGCCGTCGTCCGGGCGCGGCGCCTCCGGGGTCCTCGCGGGCCGCTCGCGCTCGTCACCGCCGATCTCGTCCGATTGCGGCGGGCGCCGCTGCGCGTCCTGGCACCCGCCGCCGCGGTCGTGCCTGCGTACGCCTTGGCGGAGGCGGGCGCGGGTGCGCTGGTCGTGCCGGTGATGGTGGTGCTCGGCTTCGGGGCGGCCATCCCGCTCGGCGCCGGGCTGCGGGTGCTGTCGCGATCGAGCAGCCTCGCACGGCTGCTGGGCACCTCCTCCTGGCAGCTGCGGCTCGGCGTGCTGGTGGTGCCGACGGTGCTGCTGATGGCCTACGGGCTGGGCTGTCTGTGGGCGCTGCCACACCCGCTGCTGGCTCCAGCGATCGGGCTCGGCGCACTGGCCACGCTCACTCGGTGGCTGGTCGCTCCCCCGCCCGACTACGCCTCCGCGATGGTCTCGACGCCGATGGGGGCGATGCCGGTCTCGCTGTTCGGCAACGCGGTGCGCGGCTTCGACATCGCCGGGCTGGTGAGCATCCCGGCGCTGTTCGCCCCCGACGCCCTCGGCGCCACCGTCTCGATGGCGATCTCGGTCGTGACGCTCGGGGTGCTCGTCGGCCGCCGCTGAGCCAGGCTCAGCGGTCACACTCCAGCAGCCGCAGGTCGACCGCCTCGGCCATCGCCGCATAGCCGGCGTCGCCGGGGTGGAGGTGGTCCCCGGAGTCGTACGTCGGCAGGAACCGCGCCGGTCGCTCGGGGTCCCGCGTGGCCGCGTCGAAGTCGACGATGCCGTCGAACTCACCGGAGGTCCGGATCCACTCGTTGACCGCGACCCGCACCCGGTCGCGCGCCGGGGTGTAGCGGCTGCCGCCCTCGTACGGGGTGAGGGTGGCGCCAATGACGCACACGTCCTCGGCGTGCGCCTGCGCGATCAGGTCGCGGTAGGCCACGATCAGGTCGGACGGCTCGTCGGCATCGTCCCAGCGGATGTCGTTGATCCCCTCCATGAGCACGACCGTGGAGACTCCGGGCTGGTCCAGGACGTCTCGCCGGAAGCGGTCCAGACCGCGCTCGCCACCGGTGCTGTCGACGAGCACGCGGTTGGCGGAGATGCCCTCGTTCATCATGCCGAACCGCCCGGTGAACGAGCTCCCCGCCACCCGGTCGGCCAGCACGTCGGGGTAGCGCCGGTCGGCTCCGACCGTGGAGCCGTTGCCGTCGGTGATCGAGTCGCCGAAGAGCACCACGGTCTTGACCCGGCGCGGCTTCTCGACGACGACGCTCTCGACCCAGTACCAGCTGGAGATCTCCGTCGTGAACGCCGCACCCGACTCCTCGCCGGCCACGTCCGCGCCCGTAGTCCCGGAGACGTAGGAGGTCTGCGTGGCCACGTCGTGCCCGGTGATCGGGCCGCTCTCGCCGACGACGTGGAAGCTCACCGCGAGGGTCGTATCGGCCGGCACCGACGCGTCGACCGGGTCGCTGAGCACCTCGGTGCCGGGGGCGACGGTGACCTGGCCGGCGCCGTCGAAGGTCAGCGGCCGGTTCGTGCCTGACACCACCGCGGCGCCGTCCGCAGCCAGACCGATGTGGGCCGAGGCGAAGGTCACCGGACGGTCGCCGAACACGTTGGACAGGGTGATGCGTACGCCGGAGCCACCCAGCGACGTGTGCACCAGGTTGCGCACCGACCGGTCCGTCAGGCCGGCGGCGCCGGTCTGACCGCCCACCTCGTCGGCCGAGGCACCCCAGGTGCCGACCGGATGCACCGGCGCGGCCTGAGCCGGCACGGTCGAGACCAGAGTGAGGACAGCCGCCAGCGCCGCGAGAGCACGAGTCCATGAGATCACGCAGACACGTTAAGTCGCCGCGGGCGCCGCAATCAGAGGTTCGGGAGAGTCTTCCCCGAAGCGTAGTAAGTGGTTCGCCGCAGGGTCGCTGCTAGGACAGCTCTTCGGCCAGCGTGCGCAGTGTGCGTACGGCCTTCTTCGACGAGCCCCCGTCGGAGGCCTGGATGCCGAGGACGGAGATGTTGTGGCCCGAGGCCAGGTCGATGTTGGGCCACGGCGCGCCACGCGGGAAGTTGATCGCGAGGACCTCGGCCCACTCCAGGTCACGGCGCTTGAAGCCGTTGACCACGGTCAGACCGTCCTCACGTGCGACCACCCGCGACCGGGTCACCGCGTGCACGCAGACCACGATCCCGATCCCCAGGGCCCCGAAGGTGAGTCGCTCGAACATGGTGACCTGGGCCTTGATCTCGGCTGAGAACCCGACCCACACCATGGTGCACATCACCGCCAGCGCGGCTACCAGGAACCAGCCCATGACGCGTGCCCCGAGCGGACGCCAGGTGTGCGGCAGCTTCACCGGCAGCTCGGATCCTGTGCGGTCAGATCCGGCAGGCATTGATCTCCGTCAGCAGGATCGCGCGGGCGCCCACGGCGTACAGGTCGTCCATCAGCTTCTGCGAACCCGCGCGCGGCACCATCGCGCGGACGGCGACCCAGCCCTCGCGGTGCAGCGGGCTGACCGTCGGCCCCTCGAGGCCGGGCGTCATCGCGGAGGCCTCGGTGAGGTCCTCGGCGCGGATGTCGTAGTCCATCATCACGTAGCTGCGCGCGATCAGGACGCCGTCGAGACGGCGCTTGAACGTCTCGTACGCCTCCGGCAGCTGTGTCGAAGCGGAGCCCGAGACATCCAGGCCGCCGGATCGGGTGATCACCACGGCCTCGGAGCGCATGATCGGCTCACCGAAGATCTCCAGGCCGGCCTGTCGCATCGTGGAGCCGGTCTCGACCACGTCGGCGATCGCGTCGGCGACACCGAGCTGGATCGAGGTCTCGACGGCACCGTCGAGCCGGGTGACGCTCGCGTCGATCCCCTCGCGCTCCAGGTAGGCGGAGACGACCCCGACATAGGAGGTCGCGATCCGCTTGCCGCGCAGCTCCTCGACCGAGGTGAAGGCGCCGGCGCGGCCGGCGAAGTGGAACCGGCTCCGGCCGAAGCCGAGCCCGATGACCTCGTCGGCCTTGGCGCCGGAGTCGAGGAGCAGGTCGCGGCCGGTGATGCCGATGTCGAGAGTGCCCTCGCCGACGTAGAGCGCGATGTCGCGCGGGCGGAGGTAGAAGAACTCGACGCCGTTCTCCTCGTCGATGAGGGTCAGGCGCTTGGAGTCGTCGCGCTGGCGGTAGCCCGCCTCGCGCAGCAGCTCGGAGGCCGCGACCGAGAGCGAGCCCTTGTTGGGCACGGCGATCCGGAGAAGCTTTTCATCGGTTGTCATGCGGGTTCCCCTACAGGTGTGAGTAGACGTCGTCGATCGAGATTCCGCTGGCGAGCATGAGCACCTGGGCGTGGTAGAGCAGCTGGGAGATCTCCTCCGCGGTCGCTTCCTTGCCCTCGTACTCGGCCGCCATCCAGGACTCGGCGGCCTCCTCGACCAGCTTCTTCCCGATCGCATGGACCCCGGCGTCGAGCTGTGCCACGGTGCCGGATCCTTCAGGTCGGGTCCGGGCCTTCTCGCTCAGCTCGGCCCAGAGCTCGTCGAACGTCTTCACGAGCGTCAAGCCTAGGCCGTACGCGACCCGGCCCCCGAATCGTCTCACCGAATCGATAGCAGTCCTGCTATGGACAGGCATAGCAGGACTGCGATACCTTCGATTTCATGAGCACCGACGACGAGGACACCGCGTTCTACGTCGGGATCGCCGCGCAGGTCACCGAGCACCGGGTCGCGCGGGGCCTGTCCCAGCGCGAGCTCGCCGAGCTCTGCGGTACGACCCAGTCGGCGATCGCGCGACTGGAGTCCGGGTCCCGCCCACCCAAGATCGACACCCTTCTCCGGGTGGCAGCCGCCCTCGACTGCCGCCTCGAGGTCGGCTTCCATGCCCGCACCCGAGCCCACAGGAGCACGCCATGAAGACCCCCATCTCCGCCGATGAGGTCGAGTCGACCCGCAGCGAGCGGTTCCTGGCGGTCGCACTGACCGCCTTCCTGCTCGTCGGCACCGTCTGGTTCTACGTCAAGGTCGCCGGCTGGTGGCCGCTCTACATGGACTGGGACCAGTGCAACAACGGCCAGACGGCGTGCGAGATCCCCGGCCATGAGGCGATCCAGATCGGCATCCGCCTCGGCTTCATCATCCTGCTCTGCCTGGTCGGATTCTGGGTCCTCTACCGGCTGCGCCGCAGCGGCTCCCGCTTCCTCCCGCTCGGCTTCGCGCTCGCCGCGACCGGGGTGATCATGGCCCTGGTCTTCGCCTTCCACTACACCTTCGAGTACGCCGACTTCGGCCCGCTCATCCTGTCGCTGTTCGGTGCCGCGGCCACCGTCGGCGTATTCGTCGCTGTCCAGCGGCTCCTCGCCAAGCGGATCCCGGCCATGCGCGTACGCAAGGGCGACTGCCCCTACTGCGGCTACCCGGTCCGCGGCAAGCACTGCGAGGGCTGCGGCCGCGAGACCATCGCCCCGTGCGCGACCTGCGAGGCCGACCGCCGGGTCGGCTCGCTCCACTGCGTGGCCTGCGGCGCCGACTGACCCTCCACCTCAGGGTGAGGGTTAGACCGGTTAGGCCGGTCGTACGGTCGCGCGGTGCAACTTCATGAACTCAACGTAGCCAGGCGCGTTGAGCTCGAGGATCGCCGCGGGGTTGCTGCCGGGCTCGATCGTGCCGCGGATCTTGGCCGGCACGCCCATCACCAGGCTGTGGTCGGGCACCTCGGTCCCCTCGACCACCATCGCGCCGGCGGCGATCAGGCAGCCGTCGCCGATGACCACGGCATCGGAGACCACGGCGCCGTTGCCGATCAGCGACCCGGTCCCGATCCGGTCACCGTGCACCACGCAGCCGTGCGCGATGGTGCTGTGCGCGCCCATCTCGAGGGAGGAACCGGGGCGTACGTGCAGCACCGAGTTGTCCTGCACGTTGGAGCCCTCGCCGATGACGATCGGCCCGACGTCGGCACGCAGCACCGCGCCGTACCAGACACTGGCGTTCGACCCGAGGCGTACGTCACCGATCAGCGTCGCTGTCGGCGCCACCCAGGCGTCGGGATGGATCTGCGGACTCTTGCCGTCGAATTCGAAGATGTTCATCGACGCAGATCCTAGGCGTGCGCGCCATCGGGGCTGACGTGGAGGACCACGCTGGTCAGCCGCGGCAGTGCCTCCAGGAGATGCTCCTCGGCATGATGGGCGATGTCGTGCCCGGCGGAGACGGGCAGATCGGCCGACACGGTGATGTCGCCGTCGGCGTGGAGGGTGTGGCCAATCCACCGCAGCCTCAGGCTGCGAACCTCGAGCACACCGTCGACCGTGCCGACCGCCTCCCTCGCCCTGCGTACGTCATCCGGGGTGACCGCGTCCATCAGCCGAGCGCCGACCTGCTTGAGCGCCGAGCGCAGCACGCCGAGGATCGCGATGGCGATCAGCAGCCCGATCACCGGGTCGGCCCACGGCATCCCGACCGCGACCCCGGCAGCACCGAACACGACGGCCAGCGAGGTGAAGCCGTCCGTACGTGCGTGGAGCCCGTCGGCGACCAGCGCCGCCGAGCCGATCTGGCGGCCCACCCGGATCCGGTAGCGCGCGACGATCTCGTTGCCCAGGAACCCGACCACCCCGGCCGCCGCGACCGCCCAGACGTGCTCGACCTCGCGAGGATGGAAGAGCCGGTCGATGGCCTCCCAGCCCGCCAGGATGCTGGAGAGCGCGATCATGGCGACGACGAAGAGACCGGCGAGATCCTCCGCCCGGCCGTACCCGTAGGTGAACCGGTCGTTGGCCGGACGCCGGGCGAGCCAGAACGCCACCAGCAACGGCACCGCCGTCAGCGCGTCGGCAACGTTGTGGAGCGTGTCCCCCAGCAGAGCCACCGACCCGGTCAGGCTCACCACGACCGCCTGCAGTCCCGCCGTCAGCGCAAGCACACCGAGACTGACCCACAGCGCCCGCCGCCCACGTACGTCAGCCTCCAACGCCTCGTCGACCTGATCCGCCGCATCATGGGAGTGAGCCCCGAAGACGTCCGAGACCGCATGCTTGACCCGAGCCCACCGCCCATCGTGCGCATGGCCGTGATCGTGACCGTGGCCGTCCTGGGCATGGTCGCGTGGGTGATCGTGGAGCGTATGGGTCATGCCGACTCCTCCCCCGACCGGTGGTGCGCCGGGACCTGATCCAGGAGATGCTCCACGTGGCCGATCGTGTCGAGGACCAGCTGGCGCACATGCCCGTTCTCGACGCGATAGAGCACCGAGGTCCCCTCCTTCCGCGTCGTCACCAGCCGAGCCATCCGCATCTTCGCCAGATGCTGCGAGACCCCCGGCACCGGCTTGTCCAACATCGAGGCAAGCTCGGAGACGGACCGCTCCTCATCCAGCAACAGCCCCGCCATCTGCAGACGCGTCGGATCAGCCAGCATCCGCAGCACCTCGACGGCAAGCGTGACGACATCGTCACCCCACACCGGAGGTTGCGTATTTGCATGCATGCGCAAATTGTAGCGATACGACGGCCTCCTCGACACCCCACCCACGGCACCGTCGAGTCGGCAGCTTTGCCTCGCACGGCCTGACGGGCGCCTTCACCGGATGCCGACCGACCCCTTGAGAGGGCCGTGCCGGCGAAGGCCTGAATCCGGAAGTGCGCGGCGGCGCCGTGGCAGAGGCCGTGACCGAGGCCGGGTTCGAGCCGGTGATCTGACCGGGGTCGAGGCGGTCCAACTGCCACCGTCACCAAGCCGAGCTAGGTACCGGAGGCAGCGTTGCACGGGCCAGGTGCGGCGACGGTGCGGACCTGGAGGACGCTGTTGGAGCCCAGAGAGATCGGCCGAGACTACGAACGTCGCGGTGGCGCCGGCCCAGCACCCCCGGCGCTCGCGAACGCCGGAGACCAGGACGGCGGCGGCCACGACCGGCATCTCGTTGGTTCGCCGGGGCGGCTGGAGGCCGGCATCAGCTTCGGCGCGATCTGAACGGGGCTGCCGCTTGGCGCGATCGATCCTGGCTTCCTGGGTAGTTCGGCGTCACGGGAGTGGAACAGACGCGCCTATTCGACCTAGTCGGACGGTTCTTAGGCGCTCGGCTGGTGCGGTATGAATCGCTGTGATCGGTCGGTCTATGTGCGTCTGGTGAAGCGGATGTCGCCGCTGAGTAGGCGCTCATGGAGGTAGGCGGTGTCGTGGGCGCGGTGGTGGTGATGGGAGCAGAGGAGGGCGGCGTTGTCGAGGTCGGTCGGCCCGCCTTGGGCCCATTCGAGCCAGTGGTGGGCTTCGGCCCAGGTGCCGGGGATGTCGCAGCCCTCGGCCTCACAGGTCTCCGAACGGAGCAGGAGGGCGCGGCGTTGGGCGGCGGTGAAGAAGCGTTCCTTGCGCCCGAGGTCGAGGACCTCCGAGGCACCGCCGAGGACGGCGGGGATGATGTTGGCGGTGCAGGCCAGGCGGCGTGCCTCGGCCGCGGTGATCGGGGTGCCGCCGAGGATCTGGGCGATGCCGGCGTCCTTGCGGAGCTGGTCGATGTCGATGGTCACGATCACCGTGGTCGCATCGCCGCCGTGGATCGGGAGCCGGGTGGGGTCGAGGGTTTCGAGGAGGTGGCAGAACGCCCGTCCCAGACGGCGGTCGTAGGGCAGGTAGTCGCCGGTCTCGGTGCGGGTGCCGTCGTCGCGGCGGGGTGAGGCGAAGGCCTCGAGGTTGGTGGCCAGCCGGTCCGCGGCCGCATCCGGAACCACCGCGGAGATCCGGGTGGTGCCGTCCCCCAGACGGCGCATGGACAGGCGGGTCTTCTTCCTCGCGTGGGCTTCCTCCGACGCTAGGCGTCGGGCTTCCTCGGCCTCGGCGATCTCAGGCGCGATCACATCGAGGATCCGGCGCCCGATGCGGCGGAGCTGGGTGGGGTCGAACTGGGTCGCATAGGCGACCAGGGCTTCTTCGGCCTTCGCTCGGATCTCGGGATCGAGGTCGGCAGGCAGGTCGTCGAGGGCGTCGACGATCACCTGGGCCTGGGCCGGGTTGCAGGCACCGGCCCGCATTGCGGCCGCGACCAGCCCGTAGGAACGGTCCAGGGCCTCAGCCAAGCGCAGGTCGGCGCGCAGGGTCTCGGGGCGTTGGTGGGTGTGGTGATGCAGCCACGCCACGACATCGCGCGCGGCACTCTCGGCGGCGACGTCGTCAGCGGTCGCGAGCACGCGCAGCTCGAGCTCAGCCAACTGCGCCTTCGCCCGGGCGATCTCGAGCAGCGTGGTGGCCTTCTGGTCGGTGGCCATGAACGAGGGGTTCGCCTCAGCAACCAGACCAAGCGAGGCGGTAACCGCGACCACCGCACCCAGCAGAGGGTGCTGCGGCTGTTGCAGCGTGCTCATCGAACCGGTCACCTCCCGACGTACGAACTCTCCACACCCGCGCGCGGATGTGTTCTGGTTCGCTGGTCTCGGAGGCCCGGCAGTACGGGCTATTACTTACCCTCGCAGCTCAGCGTTCACGCCCCTGGTTCCCCTGGATTACCCCCCACCCGTTGTGTCTCGGATGAAAGGGCACGCCTCTTTCGAGGTGGTCGGCCTTCACGTTTACGCCTGCGCCGAGCCTACCACACAACGCAAACAACCAAACCCAATCAGGGACAGATATCCCCACCAAAACCCAGACCGCTGCTGGTAGTCCGCAAGACAGCCAAATGGCGCCCCACCCAGACACCCTGGTTCTAAATCTCCCAACCCAAACAACGTATTGGCCCCACCCGTGCTGGAAGTCCGCACGAGACCACACAGACACACATCACCCCGCTACCCTCGATGACCGATGACCATGACCGAGATCGGCGCAGCGTACGACAGCCGCGCAGCCGAGTACATCGACCTGTTCGGAACGATCGACCAGCTCGCCGAGCGCGACCGCGAGACGATCACCACCTGGCGAGACACCACGTCCGGCCGCCTATTAGATGCCGGCTGCGGCCCCGGCCTCTGGAGCCAGGAGCTCACCACGGGCGGCGTACGCGACGTGGTCGGCCTGGATGCCTCGGCCGAGTTCGTCGCCGCTGCACGAGCGCGGCACCCAGACGTCAGCTTCCAGCGAGCGGACCTCGCCGCGCTTCCCCTGGAGGACCGGGCGCTCGGCGGCATCCTGGCGTGGTGCTCGATCATCCACACCCCACCCGCTGACCTCCCCGCGATCCTCGGCGAGTTCGCCCGCGTGCTCACGCCCGGCGGGTCGGCGCTGGTCGGCTTCTTCGACGGCGAGCCCGGCGAGGCCTTCGACCACGCCGTGCACACGGCCTACTACTGGTCCGCCGAAGCGCTCGGCGATCTGCTGACACCGCATGGGTTCGTCGTCGAGCAGGCGTCAGCCCGGCAGGATCCGGGTGCGCGTCGCCGGCAAGGCGATCTGGTCGCGAGACTCGTCGCCTGATCCCCTGTCGGCTTGACCCTCACGCAACGTGAGGCTGAACGATTCCGGGCATGAGCGACTACTACGACGCATTCGAGGTAAGCCCCGTGCCACTGCCGGGACCCGATGCGGTGGCCCCGGAGCCGTTCCGAGGGATCTACGGCATGCCTCAGTTCCTGACTGTTCCATGCGCCGACCTGGCCGCCTCGACGGACTTCTGGGTTCGTGGGCTCGGCTTCATCGACCTGTTCAGCGTCCCTGGACAGGTGGTGCATCTACGCCGCTGGATGTTCCAGGACGTGCTGCTCGTCCCCGCCTGGCCCGGGCTCGCTGAGCCGACAGCACCGCCGACCATGAGCGTCAGCTTCTCCTGCGTACTGAGCCAGATCGAGCAGATCGCCGAGAGCTGCCGGGCGATCGCCGCCGACAGCATCGAAGGGCCGCGCGACACCTACTGGAACACCCGCGACATCGAGGTGATCACGCCCGAGCGCACGCGGGTGATCTTCACGGCCGCGAAGCAGTACGACGGCACGAGCCAGGAAGCCCGCAACCTCGACTCGATGGGCATCCCCGCCCCGAACGAGGCCTGAGGGCACAATGACGTACGTGGCTGAACGACCGCATGACACCGACCTGACGGTCGGCGAAACCGCCGCGCTGAACGGCGTGACCGTGCGGACGCTGCACCACTGGGACGAGATCGGCCTGGCCACGCCATCCGTTCGTACGCCGGCGGGATACCGCCTCTACACCGACGCCGACCTGCAGCGGCTGAGCCGGATCATCGCCTACCGGGAGACCGGCCTCGGGCTCGACACGATCCGCGGCGTACTCGATGACGCGGCCTCGGAGATCGGAGCCACTCTCAAGGCGCAGCGCGAACGGCTCGCCGCGCGGATCGCCGACCTGCGACGGCTCGAGGACCGACTGGCCACGATGGCCGAGGCGCACGAGCACGGGATCCCGTTGAGCCCCGACGAGCAAGAGACCTTCTTCGGGCCCGACTGGGATCCGCATCGGAACGTCGAGGCCCGCGCCCGCTGGGGCGATTCACCTCAATGGGCGCAGTTCGCGGAGCGTGCTGCGTTCCGCTCCAAGCAGGAGTGGCGCGATCTGAGCCGGGCGATGACCACGCTCGAGCAGGATCTCGGTGCCGCGATCGACAGGGGCGTACGGCCCGGAAGCCCCGCGGCCAACGAGCTCGCCGAGCGTCACCGTGAGGTCTTCGGCAACTTCTTCCCGATCACACGCCAGATGCAGGTCTGCCTCGGACGGATGTTCGAGGCAGACCCGGGCTTCGCGGCCCACTACGACGGGATCCGCGACGGTCTGGCGAGCTGGTTCCGCCAGACCGTCGACGAATCGGCGAGAGCACACGGCATCGACCCCGACCTGGCCACCTGGCGGTGACGACGTCTCAGTAGTGGCGTACGCAGTCGCGCAGGGCGAGCGCGGTCTCCATGGCCGCCGCGGCGGCCTCGTAGCCCTTGTCCTCGCTGGACCCCTCGAGCCCGGCCCGGTCGAGCGCCTGCTCCTCGTTGTCGCAGGTCAGCAGGCCGAAGCCGACGGGGATGAGGTGGTCGATCGCGATCCGGTTCAGACCATCGGTGGCGGCCGAGCAGACATAGTCGAAGTGCGGGGTGCCGCCGCGGATGACCACGCCCAGCGCGACGATGGCGTCGTAGCCCGACTTCGCGAGCGCGGCCGCGGCGACCGGGAGCTCGAAGGCGCCCGGGACCCGGACGACCGTCAGGCCGCCGACGGCGGCGTCCTTCAGCGCTCGCTCGGCGCCGTTCAGCAGGCCGGCCATCACCTCGTCGTGCCAGCGCGCCGCCACGACGGCGACCCGCAGGTCGCTCGCGTCGACGACCTCGGGGGTCGGGGCTCCCTTGCCACTCATCGGTTCTCCTCAGACAGATCGGGCAGTGCGTGACCCATCCGGTCACGCTTGGTCAGCAGGTAGGCGAGGTTGTGCTCGTTGGGTCGCGGGGTGAGCGGGACCCGCTCGGCGACCTCGACACCGTACGCCTCCAGGTGACTCACCTTCTCAGGGTTGTTGGTCATCAGACGTACCGAGTCGACCTTGAGGTCGCGCAGGATCTGCGAGGCGGCGCCGTAGTGTCGCGCGTCGGCCGGCAGGCCGAGATCGAGGTTGGCGTCGACCGTGTCGCGACCGCCGTCCTGGAGCTGGTAGGCCTGCAGCTTGGCGAGGAGCCCGATCCCGCGGCCCTCGTGGCCGCGCAGGTAGACCACCACGCCGCAGCCCTCGGCCGCGATCCGCGAGAGAGCTTCCCGCAGCTGTGGCCCGCAGTCGCAGCGCCTCGACCCGAACACATCGCCGGTCAGGCATTCCGAGTGCACGCGCGCGAGCACCGGGTCGCCTCCGGCGGTGTCTCCGTAGACCAGCGCGACGTGCTCGACCCCGTCGTCGGTGGTGCGATACCCGTACGCGGTGAAGTCACCGAACTCGGTTGGCAGCCGCGTCACCGCGCGCCGCTCGACCAGCACCTCCGTACGCCGCCGGTAGGTGACGAGGTCGGCGATCGAGATCATCGCGAGACCGTGCTCGTCGGCGAACTCCCGCAGCTGCGGGGCGCGCTGCATCGTGCCGTCGTCGTTGACGAGCTCGACCAGCGCACCGGCAGGCTCCAGACCGGCCAGCCGGGTCAGGTCGACCGCGGCCTCGGTGTGGCCGACCCGGACCAGCACTCCCCCGTCACGTGCCCGCAGCGGGAAGACGTGTCCGGGCCGGGTCAGATCACCGGCCACCGACGACGGACCGGCGAGCAGCCGGGTCGTGAGCGCCCGGTCGGCCGCCGAGATGCCGGTCGAGACGCCCTCGCGGGCGTCCACCGAGACCGCGTACGCCGTCTGCTTGCGGTCCTCGTTGACACGAGTCATCGGCGGCAGGTCGAGGGCGTCGAGCCGCTCCCCCGGCAGCGCCACGCAGATCACGCCGGAGGACCAGCGGATCGCGAACGCCATCACCTCCGGGGTCGCCAGCTCGGCGGAGAAGATCAGGTCTCCCTCGTTCTCCCGGTCCTCGTCGTCGACGACCACGACCGGCTTGCCGGCCGCCAGGTCGGCGATCGCGTTCTCGACCGGATCCAGCCGGACCCCCACGTACTGCTCCGTGCCGTTCTCGATGCTGCTGTGCTCGATACTCACGGCTGAACCCCTCCCAGAAGCTTCTCTACGTGCTTGGCGATGATGTCGGTCTCGAGGTTGACCTCGTCGCCGACGGCCCGGAACCCAAGCGACGTACGCGCCAAGGTCTCGGGGATGAGGCTCACGGTGAAGGCGTCATCGCTCACCGAGACGACGGTGAGACTGATCCCGTCGACCGCGATCGAGCCCTTCTCGACGACATAGCGAGCCAACTCAGGGTCGAGGGAGATCGTGACGACCTCCCAGTGCTCGCTGGGCTCACGGGAGACGACGCGCCCGACGCCGTCGACGTGCCCTTGCACGATGTGGCCACCGAGCCGGGTGCTCGGGGTGACCGCACGCTCCAGGTTGACCTGGTCGCCGACCGAGAGCGCGTGCAGGCTGGTGCGCTTGAGCGTCTCCAGCATCACGTCGGCGGTCCACTCGTTCTCCCCGAGCGTGGCGACGGTCAGGCAGCAGCCGTTGACCGCGATGGAGGCTCCCAGCTCGGCGTCCGACAGCACGGTGGCGGCGGAGATGGTCAGGCGTACGGCGTCGCCCTGGTCCTCGATCCCGGCGACGGTGCCGAGCTCCTCAACAATCCCGGTGAACATCACTGCTCCCCTTTCTGTGGTTCCAAGCTGCTGTGTGGTTCCAAGAGGAAACGCACGTTCGGCTCCTCGCCCGGTGCGGCCGGAGAGAGCACGTCGACAGAGCGCACCCGCGGCCGGAAGGCGTCGGAGATGGTGGTGATCCCGAGGTCGGCGACGGCCGAGCGACCGGCGCCGAGCAGGAACGGGGCGACGTAGACGACGATCTCGTCGACGAGGCCGGCGTCCAGGAAGGCCGCGGCCAGCGTCGGCCCGCCCTCGAGAAAGACATGGCGGCGCTCGCGCTCCCACAGGGCGGCGAGCGCCTCGTGCGGGTCGCGCGTGCGGAGGTGCAGGGACGGCGCCTGGGCGTCGAAGATCCGGCGGTCCTCGGGAAGGTCGCGCTCCCCCATGACGACCCGGAGAGGCTGTACGCCGACGGGCCGGTCCTCCAGGTCACGGACCGTGAGCGCGGGGTCGTCGACCGCGACCGTGTTGGTCCCGACCAGCATCGTGTCGCTGAGCGCCCGCAGCTTGTGGGTGTCGAGTCGCGCGGCTCGCGAGGAGACCCAGCGCGAGGTGCCGTCGGCGGCGGCGCTGCGTCCGTCGAGGGTGGTGGCGAACTTCCAGGTGACGTAGGGGCGCTGCAGCTCGGCCGCCCGGGTCCAGACCCGGTTGAGCTCACGGGACTCCGCTGCGTACAAGCCCTGCTCGACCTCGATGCCCGCCTGCTTCAGCGTGGCGGCGCCGCCGGCGGCGACCGGGTTGGGGTCGGACTGGGCGTAGACCACCCGGGCGACGCCGGCCTCGATCAGCGCCTGCGAGCAGGGGCCGGTGCGGCCGGTGTGGTTGCACGGCTCGAGCGTCACGACCGCCGTCGCTCCCCGAGCGGCCTCCCCGGCGCCGGCCAGCGCATCGACCTCGGCGTGAGGCGTCCCGGGCCCGCGGTGGTAGCCCTCGGCGATCATCGATCCGTCAGGCGCCAGGAGTACGCAGCCCACCCGCGGGTTCGGGTAGATGGCAGGTCCCGGGGCGCCGATCGCAGCGGCCAGCTCCAGGGCGCGACGCATCGCCCCCGGCTCCGGGTCACGCTGGTCCAAGCACTTCATCTGATCCCCTCTGGTCCGTCTCACGGACTCCGGGGTCAGGCCGAGACATCGCGCCGCGCCCTGTTGGTCCAGAGCGGTCACGACGAATCGGGCTGCGTGCGTCTTCCCATCCGGACTTTAACCGTCGGTCCAAGATTCTCACTTGGTCAACCGATGACTGGCTGCCATCGGGTCGCGGACTTCTAAGCCCCAAATTGGTAGAGGGACTCAGTCACCGCCGGCTCGGAATTTCACCGACCCCAGAGCACGCGAGCACAAGCTCGTCTTCAACCAGTGTGCCACACACGTGGCACGGTCCTGGATCAGGCGTCGACTGCTGAGACGGCCTTGTCGCGCAGCGCGTTGACCATCACATCCGGGTCGGCGGCCGAGTAGACGGCGGAGCCGGCGACGAAGACGTCGGCTCCGGCCTCGGCGCAGCGCTCGATGGTCTCCAGCGAGACCCCGCCGTCGACCTGCAGCCAGGTCTCGACACCGTGCTTGTCCATCAGCGAACGGGTCCGGCGGATCTTGGGCAGCACCAGGTCGAGGAACTTCTGCCCGCCGAAGCCGGGCTCGACGGTCATCAGCAGCACCATGTCGAGCTCGGCCAGCATGTCCTCGTACGGCTCGATCGGGGTCGCCGGCTTGAGCGCCATCGAGGCGCGCGCGCCCTTCGCGCGGATCTCGCGGGCCAACCGGACCGGGGCCTTGGTGGCCTCGACGTGGAAGGTCACCGAGCCGCAGCCGGCCTCGACGTACGCCGGGGCCTCACGGTCTGCGTTCTCGATCATTAGGTGAGCATCGAGCGGCGTGTCCGTGGACCGCGCGATCGCCTCGACCATCGTCGGCCCGAAAGTCAGGTTGGGCACGAAGTGGTTGTCCATCACGTCGACATGGATCCAGTCGGCGCTGGGGATCCGGGCAACTTCCGCCCCGAGGGCTGCGAAGTCGGCGTTCAGGATGGACGGAGTGATCTGGATGTGGCCCACGGAAGGCACCCTAGATGACCCGGAGCGGTCAGAGGGCAGCCAGGTCGGCGTACGTCATCCCCTCGAGCGTGTCGCGGAAGACCCGGCGCTCGCCGGGGGCGACAGGGACATGGTTCTCGACCACCAGGACGGTGCAGCCGGCCGCCTCGGCGGAGCGTGCTCCGGTGTTGGAGTCCTCGACCGCGATGGTGTCCTCGGCCGCGACACCGAGCGCGGCGGCCGCGGTGAGGTAGGGCTCGGGGTGGGGTTTCCCGTTGCGGACCATGTCGCCGGTGACGATCACCTTGAAGGTGCCCTCGGGAAGCTGCTGGAGGATGGGGCCGACGAACCGCGCGTACGACATCGTCACCAGCGCGCACGGCACACCCTGCTCGAACAGGTCGGTGAGGAGCTCACGTGCTCCCGGTCGCCACGGGACCTCGCGCTCGACCTGCTCGACGACGCCGTCGAGGAGCATCTCGACGATCTCCTCGGGCTCGTGGGGAAGGCCCATGCCCTCCTTGACCAAGCGCGCCGACTCGATCAGCGCGTTGCCGACCAGCTCCATCGCCTGCTCCTCGGACCAGGTCGCTCCGAAGCGCTCGGCGATGGCGTACTCCGCGGCGATCCAGTAGGGCTCGGTGTCGACCAGGGTGCCGTCCATGTCCATGAGAACAGCCGCAGGTTTCATGGCGGGAATCTTGCCACAGCGTCTTTGCCCGGACGTCGCCCCGGGAGCCTCACAGCGCGTCCGCGTCGAGGACCGCACGGGCGAAGTCGGCCGGAGCCTCCTGCGGGACGTTGTGACCGATGCCCGGGAAGGTGCGGTGGTCGTACGGGCCGGTGAAGTGATGGCGGTAGCCCGCTCCGTCGCCGGCCGGCGTGAAGGGATCGGCGGCCGGGTCGATGGTGATCGTCGGAACCGCGATCGGTGGGGCCGCCGCGAGCCTGCGCTCCAAGGCGTCGTACCGCCGCGCGCCGTCGGCCAGGCCGAGGCGCCAGCGGTAGTTGTGGAGCACGATGTCCACGTAGTCCGGGTTGCTGAACGCCGCGGCCGTGCGAGCGAAGGTGGCCTCGTCGAACTCCCAGGTCGGAGAGTTGAACCGCCACACGAGTCTCGCGAGGTCGGTGCCGATCCGAGGGTCGGCGAGGCCCTTCGCGCCGCGCTCGGTGGAGAAGTAGTACTGGTACCACCAGGCCCATTCCGAGGCCGCGGCAATGGGGTCGCGCTGGGCCTCGCGGTTGGTGATCAGGTAGCCGGTCACCGACACCAGTGCCTTGACGCGCTGTGGCCAGATCGCGGCGATGATGTCGCCGGTCCGCGAGCCCCAGTCATAGCCGGCGATCACGGCCCGGTCGATGCGCAAGGCATCCATGAAGTCCGTGATGTCGAGCGCGATCCGGGACTGCTGCGCATTGCGGAAGGTGTCGGGTGAGCGGAAGGTCGTCGTGCCGAAGCCGCGGAAGTACGGCACCAGGGCTCGGTAGCCCTGCTTCGCCAGGATCGGCGCGACCTCGGCATAGCTGTGGATGTCGTAGGGCCAGCCGTGCAACAGGATCACCGGCTGACCGTCGCGGGGCCCGAGGTCGACGTACCCGACGTTGAGCTCTCCGGCATCGATCTGGAGGACGTCGTCGAACGACGTGCTCGCTCGTCCGGGGCGTACCGGGCGGGCAGCCGCCCCCTCCCCCGTCGCTGCCAGCCTCGCGCTCGCTACTGCTGTCGAGGTCGCGGCCAGGCCGACCGCCTTGGCAAAGGTCCTGCGGTTCATCATGGTCTTTCCGTCTTTCGCTCAGGTCCGGATGTGGTCACACCTGGAAAGGGTTCGGGCCCTCGAACCAGCCCAGGGCCGCGTACGCATCGCGGATGAGTGCCTGGGCGGCCCGGGCGAGCGCGTCGCTCGGCTCGGGCCGCCACTCGGCCTCAGGCGACGCGGGCGAAGAAGTCCACGTCGACATTGCCGGTGATCGCCTTCGAGTACGGGCAGATCTGGTGGGCACGCTTGGCCAGCGTGCCGATGGTCTCCTCGTCCAGCCCGCCGACGACGATCTCGAGCTCGGCGCTGAGGAAGAACTCCTCGGTCGGGTCGGTCGTCTCGGCGTGGTTGAGGGTGACGTTCGCGGTCACCTCGATGCTGTCGAACCGGATCCGCTCCTCGGCGGCCACCCGACGGAACGCGCCCATGAAGCAGGCGGACCAGCCCGCCGCGAAGAGCTGCTCGGGGTTGGTGGCGCCGCCGGCGCCACCGAGCTCCTTCGGAATGGCCAGGCCCAGATCGATGAGTCCGTCCGTGGATGCGAGGTGGCCGCCGTTGCGCCCCTCGCCGGTCGCTGTCACGGTGCCGGTGTAGTTCGCCATGTCACTTCTCCTTGTAGTTCTGAGTGGGTGTTGCTCGGTGACGTGACGACTTTCGCCGGGGACTCACGGGCCCGGCGCCAGTGAGACCCACTGGTCGACTCCCTGGCCGACCCGGGAGAATGAAGGTGCTGCACTGGTGATGACCGACTCGAGGTGTCGATTGAAGATGGGGATGCCCCTCACGGGGCGGCGGGCCGAGCAGGACGCACTGGACCGGCTGGTCCGCGGAGTCCGAGCGGGCGAGAGCCGCGTGCTCGTCCTGCGTGGCGAGGCCGGCACCGGCAAGACCGCCCTGCTCGACTACCTCGCAGACCGGGCCGGTGGCCGGGTGATCCGAGCCGCTGGTGTCGAGCCCGAGTCGGAGATCGCCTACGCCGGCTTGCAACAGCTCTGCGCTCCCCTGCTGGACCATCTCGACCGGCTCGCCGAGCCACAGCGTCAGGCACTCTCCACCGCCTTCGGTCTCAGCGCCGGCGATCCCCCAGAGGCGCTCGTGGTCGGGCTCGCGGTGCTCGGACTGCTCGCGGAGGCCGCGACCGATCAGCCGCTGGTGTGCGTCGTGGACGACGTGCAGTGGCTCGATCGGATGTCGGAGGTGATCCTCACCTTCGTCGCCCGCAGGCTCGACGCGGAGTCGGTCGCGCTCGTCTTCGGCGTACGCAGTCCTGACGACGAACAGCTGCTTCCGGACCTTCCGGAGCTGCGGATCGAGGGCTTGCCCGATGCCGACGCCCGCCGCCTGCTCGAGTCCGTGCTGCCTGGCCCCGTCGACGCGCGGGTCCGTGACCAGATCGTCTCGGAGACGCGCGGCAACCCGCTCGCGCTGCTCGAGCTGCCGCGTGGGCTCACCCGCGCGGAGCTGGCGTTCGGGTTCGACGGCCAGAGCGCCAAGCCGGTGGCCAGTCGCGTCGAGCAGGGCTTCCAGCGGCGCATAGCCAACCTCCCCGAGCAGACTCGTACGCTGCTGCTCACCGCGGCCGTCGAGCCGGTCGGCGACGTCACCCTGCTGTGGCGTGCGGCCGAGCGACTCGGGCTCGACCTGGACGCCGCCGCCCCGGCAGAGGCCGCCGACCTGATCTCGATCGGGACCCGGGTCCGGTTCCGCCATCCGCTGGTCCGCTCGGCCAGCCGCCGCTCGGCCGGGCCCGCCGCCCTGCGGGCCGTGCATCACGCGCTCGCGCAGGTGACCGATCCCGCGCAGGACCCTGACCGGCGGGCCTGGCATCGGGCGCATGCGGCGATCGGGCCGGACGAGGCCGTCGCCGCCGAGCTGGAGGAGTCCGCAGACCGGGCGTTGGCACGCGGCGGACGGGCCGCCGCGGCGGCATTCCTCGAGCGGGCGGTCGAGCTCACCACCGACCCGGCGACACGAGCCGGGCGCGCCCTGGCCGCGGCGGAGGCACGGTTCGCGGCCGGCGCGATCGCCGAGGCCGCGCAGCTGCTCGACACCGCCGAGATCGGCCCCCTCGACCCTGCCCAGCTTGCCCAGGTACAGCGGCTGCGCGGCCGGCTGGCGTTCGCGCTCAACACCGGACGGTCCGTGGTACCGCCGCTGCTCGAGGCGGCCGGTCGGCTCGAGCAGCTCGATGCGGGGCTCTCCCGCACGACGTACCTGGCTGCGATCGCCGCCGCGATCAACGCGGGGAGGCTGGGCGGCGACGATCTGCGCCGGGCCGCCCTCGCGGGCCGTGGCGCTCCTCCTGGCGAGGATGCGGTCGGTCGCCTGCTGACCGGGCTGAGCACCTGGGTGATCGACGGGCACGCCGCCTCCGTGTCGTTGCTCGCCGACGCCGTCGAGGACATCGGAATCGAGACCGATCTCGAGCTGGCGTGGCTGTGCAGCGCGGTGACCCACGAGGTCTGGGACTCCGAGGCCTACTTCGGGCGCTCCGAGGACCTGCTCGGCCATGCCCGAGCCAGCGGCCGACTGTCGTTGCTGGCGGCCGCGTTGACCTTCCGCGCCACGGCCCTGATCCACGCCGGCCGGTTCGAGGAGGCCGCCACGATCCTCGACGAGGCCGACGCTCTCGGCGCCATGGTCGGCGTGTCGCCCCATCCCGCGAGCGCGGTGATCCTGGCCGCCTACCGCGGGCGCGAGGAGGAGGCGACGGCCGCCATCGATGCCGCCGTCAGCGACGCGCGAGCGTCCGGGGTCGGCTGGAACCTGGGGGTGGCGGCGTACAGCCGGGCGGTGCTGTCGAACGGCCTCGGTCGCTACCGCGACGCGCTCGCGGCCGCGCAGGAGGCCATCGAGTTCGAGGACCTGGCCGTGATGCAGTGGGCTCTGATCGAGGTCGTCGAGGCGGCAGCCCGCAGCGGGGCGGACGACGTCGCGGCTACGGGGCGCGACCGGCTCGTCGCACGTACTTCGGTCGTCGACTCGCCGTGGGCACGCGGCACGGCGGCCTACGCCGACGCACTGACCAACACCTCCGGCGAGGGCGAGAAGCACTACCGCACGGCGATCGACGAGCTCACCTCGGCGGGCATGACGCTGTACGCGGCTCGGGCTCAGCTTCTCCTGGGCGAGTGGCTACGCCGGGAGAACCGTCGCACCGAAGGTCGTCAGCAGCTCCAGGCGGCGCATGAGCTGTTCGCGAGCATCGGCGCCGAGGCCTTCGCCGAGCGAGCGGCCCGGGAGCTCGCGGCGACGGGCGGCGTCGCCCGGACACGTACGCGTGGAGCCGAGGTCGACCTCACCGCGCAGGAGGCCCAGATCGCGCGGCTGGCTGCCGCAGGGCGTACGAACCCGGAGATCGGCGCAGTGCTGTTCCTCAGCCCGCGGACGGTCGAGTGGCACCTGCGCAAGATCTTCACCAAGCTCGACATCTCCTCGAGGCGGGAGCTGGCTGCGGCCCTGCGCAACCAGTGAGCCGCGACCGGCCAGGGTGTGCACCAGGGCATCACCCTGGTGCCGGCCGACCACCTGTGCCGGAAGTCTCCTCGTATGCCCGACCGAGCGGGCCCCATGAGGAGAAGAGAGACGATGAAGAGACTGCTGCTGGTAGCCGCCGCCGCTCTGCCGCTGGCCGCTGCGCTGACGGCGGTGCATCCCGGCGCCACTGCCGCCGAGACGCCCCCGGCCGTGTCCGACAGAGCAACGCCCCAGAGTGCCGACAGGTGTGTGGCACCCGCGCTCACGCCGCCCAAGGATGCCCGCATCGTGTCGGTCAGTGCCGTACCGAAGCAGGGCGGCACCTTGACCTACCCGCCCCAGCCCGGAGCGTCCGAACCGCCCCCGCCGGTCACCGGCGTCCCGCCCTACTGCCAGGTGGACGTGACGCTCACCCACGGCTCGGCCGGCGACCGGGAGCTGATCCAGGTCTGGCTCCCCGCTACCGGCTGGAACGGCCGCTTCCAGGCCCTCGGCGGCAGCGGCTACCTCGGCGGTGACTTCGGCCCGAGCCTGCCGAGCGCGGTCAAGGCCGGGTACGCCGTCGGCACGACCGACGCCGGTGCGACCCCGACCACCGGCTTCACCGCCGACTGGGCGCTCACCGACGACGGCCAGGTCAACAAGACGGTGCTGAAGAACTTCGCCGAGCGCGGACCGCACGAGCTGGCCGTCCTCGGCAAGGCGATCACGAAGGACTTCTACGGCCGCGCGGCGCACCACGCGTACTGGAACGGCTGCTCGACCGGCGGGCGCCAGGGCTACATGGAGGCCCAGCGACACCCGGGCGACTTCGACGGGATCCTCGCCAACGCCCCGGCGATCTCCTGGGACCGCTTCGCCGTCGGTGACCTGTGGCCGTACGTCGTGATGAACGAGGAGGACAACCACCTCGCGCCCTGCGAGCTCAACGCCTTCACCACGGCCGCGACGGCTTCCTGCGACGGCGACGATGGGATCGTCGACGGGATCGTCGGCAGCGCCATCGCCTGCGACTTCGACGCGGCATCGCTGGTCGGCGAGACCGTCTTGTGCGACGGCGAGGAGCTGACCATCTCAGCCCGGGACGCGGCCGTGGTCGAGAAGATCTGGGACGGCCCTCGGGCTGCCGACGGGAAGCGGCTGTGGTTCGGGCTGACCCCCACAGCCAACCTCGGCTACGTGGCCGGCTCGGCGCCGTTCCCGGTGGCGTCGTCGTGGGTGCAGAACCTGCTCGTGAAGGACCCCACCTTCGACGTCTCCACCATCACCTACGCCGACTACGAGAGGCTGTTCGCGCAGTCGGTCGACGAGTACCACCGCGTCATCGGCAGCGACGACGCCGATCTGTCGGGCCTGCGTCGCGCCGGCGCCAAGCTGTTGACCTGGCACGGTGGTGACGACCAGCTCGTCCCGCTCGTGAAGGACCCCACCTTCGACGTCTCCACCATCACCTACGCCGACTACGAGAGGCTGTTCGCGCAGTCGGTCGACGAGTACCACCGCGTCATCGGCAGCGACGACGCCGATCTGTCGGGCCTGCGTCGCGCCGGCGCCAAGCTGTTGACCTGGCACGGTGGTGACGACCAGCTCGTCCCGCTGGCGGGCACGCTGCGCTACCGCAAGGAGGTCGCGAGGCGCTTCGGCGACATCGACGACTTCTACCGCGTCTTCGTCGCCCCCGGCGCCTCGCACTGCCAGGCCGGAGCCGGTCCCGCACCGACGGATCCGCTGGGCGCGCTGGTCGAGTGGGTCGAGAACGGCCACGCCCCCACCACCCTGGCCGCGACCTCGGTGGCCGCCGACGGGACGACCACCGAGCGTGACATCTGCCTCTACCCGAGGACCAGCCACCTCAGCGGTGACTCCTTCACCTGCCGCTGAACCCGACCCGCTGCCCGCGGACGGAGTGGTCGTCGCCGGCCGCGTCACCGACACCGGTGACGTCGCCATCATGATGGTCGAGGCCGAGTCCACCGAGCAGACCTGGGACCTGGTCCAGT